>CALZAF010000091.1 GCA_945612775.1 uncultured bacterium
TCGGCAAGGACAACATCGTGTTCCACTGCATCGTGTTCCCGGCTATGCTTAAGGCCGAAGGCTCGTATATCCTGCCCGACAACGTGCCAAGCAACGAGTTCCTCAACCTCGAAGGCGACAAAATCTCTACATCGAGAAACTGGGCTGTATGGCTTCATGAATATCTCGACGACTTCCCCGGCAAGCAAGATGTGCTGCGCTACGTGCTCACAGCCAATGCTCCTGAAACTAAGGACAACGACTTCACTTGGAAAGACTTCCAGGCACGCAACAACAGCGAACTTGTGGCAATCCTCGGCAACTTTGTGAACCGCACACTCGTGCTCACACATAAATACTTCGAAGGCAAGGTGCCAGCGCTCGGCGAACTCACCGACTACGACCGCGACACCATAGCCGAATTTGTGAACGTGAAAGAAGTGCTTGAGAACAACCTCAATAACTTCCACTTCCGCGAAGCTCAGAAGGATGCTATGAACTTGGCTCGCATCGGCAACAAATATCTTGCCGATACCGAACCTTGGAAGCTTGCTAAGACCGATATGGCTCGCGTTGCCACTATCATGAACTTGGCAATGCAAATCACAGCTAACCTCGCTATAGCATTCGAACCATTCCTGCCTTTCAGCGCCGAAAAGCTCCGTGGCATGATAGGTCTGTCGCAGCTCGACTGGAACAAACTTGGTGCTACCGACATCATAGCCGCCGGTACTGAGATAGCCAAGCCAGAACTCCTGTTCGAGAAGATAGAAGACGACGTTATCGAAGCCCAAATCAAGCGTTTGAACGACATCAAGAAGGCAAACGAGATAGCCAACTTCCAGCCAGCTCCAGTGCAGGAAAACATACCGTTCGACGACTTCTTGAAGCTCGATATCCGCGTGGGCAAGGTGCTTGAATGTGCCAAGGTGCCTAAGGCCGACAAGTTGCTTCAATTCAAGATTGACGACGGCATGGGCGGACGCACCATCGTGTCGGGCATAGCTAAATATTATGCTCCAGAAGACCTCGTGGGCAAGGAAGTGTGCTTCGTAGCCAACTTTGCGCCACGCAAACTCAAAGGCATAGAATCGCAAGGCATGATTCTCAGTGCCGAAAACGCCGACGGCCGACTTGTGGTAATAGGTCCACAGGGCGAGGTTAAGCCGGGCGCTCAAGTGAAATAACCCATCTAACGAAACCAACTGCGGGATAAACATCTATCCCCACTCCAATATCAGGAGGTGTGCCAAAGGAAACACAAATTACTTTAGGCGCACCTCCTGTTCGTTTTTTTATAACTATATCAACTTAATACTACCCATGAATAGTGATATTCAGATAGCAAAAGAAGCTAAACTCGAGAGAATCAATGTAATAGCCCAGCGTATGGGCGTGCCAGCCGACGATGTGTATAACTATGGACCATATATGGCAAAAATTCCGCTCAAACTCATCGACGACGAGAAGGTGAAGCAGAGCAATCTAATCCTGGTTACCGCCATTACCCCCACCAAGGCAGGCATAGGCAAGACCACCGTGTCGGTGGGATTGACCCAAGCACTCAATCGCATAGGCAAGAACGCCATTGCAGCGCTTCGCGAACCATCGCTCGGCCCCTGTTTCGGCCTAAAAGGCGGTGCAGCCGGCGGCGGCTACTCGCAGGTGTTGCCTATGGAGAACATCAACCTCCACTTCACCGGCGACTTCCATGCCATCACCTCGGCTCACAACATGATTACAGCCCTCCTCGATAACTATATCTATCAGAACCGCAAAAACGGCATAGGCCTTAGCCAAGTGATATGGAAACGCGTGCTCGACGTTAACGACCGCAGCCTGCGCCATGTGGTTACCGGACTTGGCACCCGTGTGGATGGCGTGCCAGCCCAGTCGGGATTCGACATCACTCCAGCAAGCGAAATTATGGCTATTCTATGCCTCGCACGCGACATCGACGACTTGCGCCGCCGCGTGGGCAAAATCCTGCTCGGCTATACCTACGAGGGCGACCCATTCACCGTGGATGACCTCGGCGTGACGGGCGCAATAACGGTGCTCCTGAAGGACGCCTTGAACCCTAATTTGGTGCAGACCATAGAAAATAATCCTGCATTTGTGCATGGCGGACCCTTTGCCAACATTGCTCACGGATGTAACTCGATTATAGCCACCAAGATGGCGCTCACCTACGGCGACTATGTGGTGACCGAAGCCGGATTCGGTGCCGACCTCGGCGCAGAGAAATTCTTCGACATTAAGTGCCGAAAAGCCGGACTTCAACCTAAACTCACAGTGATAGTAGCCACTGCGCAGAGCCTGAAATTGCACGGCGGAGTGCCCGAGGCCGACATTAAGCAAGAAAACCTCGAAGGATTGCGCCGCGGCTTCGAAAATCTGGATAAGCATGTGGCAAATATGAAAAGATTCGGTCAGGAAGTGGTGGTGACCTTCAACCGCTACGCCTGCGACACCGATGCCGAGATAGCCCTTGTGAAGCAGCATTGCCAAGAGATAGGCGTGGGGTTTGCCCTCAATAGCGTGTTTGCCGAGGGCGGCAAGGGCGGCGAAGAACTCGCCCGCCTCGTGGTGAAAACCATCGAGGAGCGCCCATCCAAGCCATTGCAGCTGATGTATGCCGACGAGGATTCCGTTAAGACCAAGATAGAAAAGGTGGCAAAGAACATCTACGGCGCAGCAACCATAAATTATAGCGGCGCAGCCAATAAGATGATACGCCAGATAGAAGAACTCGGCATAAGCCATTATCCAGTGTGCATAGCCAAGACGCAATATTCGTTCTCAGCCGATGCCAAGGCGCTCAATGCCCTAAGCGGATTTGAGGTGACTGTGCGCGAAGTGGTAATCAACAACGGCGCCGAGATGATAGTGGCAATCATGGGCGACATTATGCGCATGCCGGGCTTGCCAAAAGACCCACAAGCCTGCCGCATCGACTTCGTTAACGGCGAAGTAGAAGGCTTGAGCTAAACCCCAAGTCGACAGTTTTTAAATACGAATTATGTGGCTTTTGCACGAATTTTCGATATTTGCGAGAATTCGTGCAAAATTGTTTTTTGGGGGGACTTTTGTGTTGTTGGCAGCAAAATAGGGGGTGGATATCGCCAGATTAGATGTTGCGGCTATTGCTGCTTATTTTGAAGTTCTTCTAAGAGGTCATTTACAATATATGTGTCGCTCATAAGGTGCAATCCGAGCCCTTTGTCGTGAAGCATGCGGCATACTTCGGAATCATAAAATAGTTCTAAGGCCTTGTCGGTAGAAATATCCAAGGTCTTGGCAAGCTGCGCTATGATACGCGCTATCTTGTTCCATAATAAGAAATCTAACATAACTATATCCTTTCGTATGACTTAAAATGTAAATGCTTATCGGCTATCTCTTGTGTCAAAATGCAAATTTGGTAGTTTGGCTGGTGGTAAATTAATTGCCGCAGAGTGTGCTCAACATCGGCATACCCACTGATATAAGCTTCAACAGCATCAATCACTCGGTCGTCGGCCACGCCACCCTCGATGATGTCATAACCTCTCCAAGGCTGTTTCCCCGATCTGCTGTCAACAATAAAATCCAGCCACTCCTTGTTGTAAGCATCAAAACGCTTTATGCTACACCCTTCAGGAGTAGTAAAATCATATATGTTAACGATTGCATGGTTGGTTCGTTTGATGGTCTTAATACGAGCGGCCCATTTAGAAGCCTGATCAAATAGAGGAGTGAGATAAAAACCGGGCCCGAAGTCCAAGTCTTTTCTGCCAATGTCGACCGAAGGATGCTCAACAATGACATTAGAACCATGATATAGTGTCTGCATTTTCATTATTCTTTTCTTTCCCAATTTTTTAGAGCTTCGATTACATCATTTGCCACGGCATCGCGGCTCTCGGTGTGCAATGTGTCGTAGCAGTCTTGAATGAGACTTTTAATTAGACCCACCTTGTCCAAGCGCCTCCTCATTTCGGAAGGCGATATACCCATCTTTTGCGCCGAGGCCTCGATTGCCAGTACCGTAAAAGCAAGGCGGTCGTATTCGGGAGTCCTCTTTAGAGGAAGCTCGATATTTTTACTGATAACTCTTAGCTCTTCCATATCGGTATTTTTTATTTTGATGTAAATATATATTTTTTCTCTGGTTTTTTCAATATTCTAAGGTTAAATATAGAAAATGGGATTGATATTGCATTTCTGAAGTTATTACTAATCAACAAACTGTGTATTGCATTGTGCTGAAACACAGAGATATATACATGTGTAAAAAAGATAATCCCGAGTACAGCCTCACGGTTTGCCTCGGGAATCTTACTTAGAGTATTTAATGTTACATTGTTAGTGTTTCGTTTGTAAGATGCGCCAAAAAGGTAAAAGTTTAATTGAACAAGAAAAAAATTTACGAATTTCAATAAAAAGGCATAGAAAAACTTAAAAAAGGGTTATCTTTGTTAGAAACAAACCTATCTAACCTCATAACTCTAAATAATATATCGATATGGAAAAGATTAAAGGACTTATCGACGCGCCATTTACCCCATTTTATGCAAATGGCGACGTGAATTATGAACCAATACCACAATATGCAGCAATGCTTGCAAAGAACGGCCTCAAGGGCGTGTTTATCAACGGTTCGTCGGGCGAGGGCTATATGCTCACCACCGAGGAGCGCATGCGCCTTGCCGAGGCGTGGGTGGCTGCAGTGCCCGAAGGATTTAAGGTGATAGTGCATGTGGGCAGCTGCTGCCTTCGCGATAGCGTTCGCCTTGCCGAGCATGCTTCGAAGCTCGGTGTGTGGGGCATCGGATCGATGGCTCCTCCTTTCCCAAAGATTGGCCGCATAGAGGAACTTGTGAAATACTGCGAAACCATAGCCGCAGCAGCGCCAAACCTGCCATTCTACTACTATCACATTCCAGCCTTCAACGGCGCATTCCTGCCTATGACCGAGATGCTTGAGGCTGTGGACGGACGTATTCCTAACTTCGCCGGCATCAAGTACACCTACGAAAGCCTTTATGAATACAATCAGTGCCGACTCTACAAGAACGGCAAATATGATATGCTTCACGGTCAGGACGAAACCATTCTGCCAAGCCTTGCTCAAGGCGGTGCTCAGGGTGGCATAGGTGGCACCACTAACTACAACGGCCGCGAACTTGTGGGCATTATCGAAGCGTGGGAAAAGGGCGACATAGAGACTGCACGCGAAAAGCAGAACTTCTCGCAAGCTGTAATCAATGTGATTTGCCATTATCGCGGCAATATAGTAGGCGGCAAGCGAATCATGAAGCTCATAGGCCTCGACTTGGGTCCTAACCGCACACCATTCCGCAATATGACTGACGAAGAAGAGGCTGCTATGAAGCAAGAACTCGAAGCAATAGGCTTCTTCGAACGATGCAACAAATTCTAAATAGCCGACAAAAGCAGATTTTTTACATCAGGCACAAATTATTACGTTATGGACAACATAAAACAATATATCGAAAACTGGCGCGATGCCTATCGCGACGAACTCGTGAACAATATAATGCCATTCTGGATTAAAAACGGGTGGGACCGTGTGAATGGCGGTGTATATACCTGTCTCGACCGCGACGGTTCGGTGTACGACACCACCAAGTCGGTGTGGTTTCAGGGGCGATTTGGCTTCGTTACAGCATTTGCCTACAACAATATTGAGAAAAATCCCGACTGGCTCGCCGCGTCGAAGAGTTGCATCGACTTTATAGAGCAGCACTGCACCGACGAGCGCGGACGCATGTACTTTGAGGTAGAAGCCGACGGCACACCTATACGCATGCGCCGCTATGTGTTCTCGGAGTGCTTTGCAGCCATTGCCATGTCGGAATACAGCATCGCATCGGGCGATGAGACCTATGCCCACAAGGCGCTGAAGGTGTTTAACGACATTCACCGCTTCGTAACCACTCCGGGCATCCTTCCTGCCAAGTTTTGCGACACAGTGACCACCCAAGGCCACTCGCTCACCATGATTCTCATCAACACCGCATCGCGCATCCGTGCAGCCATAGCTGATGACGCTCTCGATGCACAGATAGCACAGTCGATTGAGGCGTTGAAGAAATATTTCGTACATCCCGAGCTCAAGGCGCTGCTCGAGTGCGTGGGTCCGAACGGCGAATTTATCGACACCATCGCCGGACGCACCATCAATCCGGGACACTGCATCGAGTCGGTGTGGTTCCTGCTCGAGGAAGCCAAGCATCAGAATTGGAATCCCGAAATCACCAATATGGCTCTCGAAATCTTCGATTGGAGCTGGGATTGGGGCTGGGATGAGCAGTATGGCGGCATCATCAACTTCCGCGACGCGCTCAATAAGCCATGCCAAGACTATTCGCAGGACATGAAGTTCTGGTGGCCGCAGTGCGAGACCATCATCTCTACGCTCTATGCTTATCTTGCTACAGGCAAGGAGGAGTATCTCGAGAAGCACCGCACCATCAGCGAGTGGACCTATGCCCACTTCCCCGACAAGGAATACGGCGAATGGTATGGCTATCTGCACCGCGACGGCACAGTGGCACAGCCAGCCAAGGGCAACATCTTCAAAGGTCCATTCCATGTGCCAAGAATGCTCATCAAGTCATATATGCTCTGCTGCGAAATTCTCGCAAAGATGCAGTAGCGTCATGGTAAAACCAACCTTTATTAACTACTTGTAAACTAATGCAATAAGAAGAATGAGTATAAAAGATAAGAAATTCTATCCCTGGCTTGTGGTAGCCCTGCTATGGGTGGTGGCGCTGCTCAACTATATGGACCGCCAGATGCTATCTACCATGCAGAGTGCTATGGGCATCGACATTGTGGAACTTCAGAGCGCCGAGGCATTCGGCGTGCTTATGAGCGTGTTCCTGTGGATTTATGCCATCATGAGCCCCATTTCGGGCGTCATAGGCGACCGATTGAATCGCAAATGGCTCATCGTGGGTAGCCTCTTTGTGTGGTCGAGCGTGACATTGCTTATGGGCTTTGCCACAACCTACGGCGAGGTGATGGTACTCCGCGCCCTGATGGGAGTGAGCGAGGCTTTGTATATGCCAGCCGGACTGTCGCTGATAGCCGACTATCACCAAGGCAAATCGTGCTCGCTGGCAGTGGGTATTCATATGACCGGCTTGTATGTGGGTCAGGCGATAGGCGGATTTGGCGCAACCGTAGCCGCAGCCTTCTCGTGGCACACAGCATTTTTCAGTTTTGGCTTGATTGGCGTGGTTTATTCGCTGATTCTCATCATGTTCTTGCATGAGAAGCGTCGCCAGCCAGTGGCACCGATAGCCAAGAGCGATGCTCCAGCCAAGGAAAGCATCTGGAAGGCATTTCCGGTGCTGTTTGGCAGCGTGGCATTCGGCGTGATATTGTTCTACTTCGCCGTGCTTAGTCTGCCGGGATGGGCCACCAAGAATTGGCTTCCTACGCTGTTTGCCAATAGCCTCGGCATCGAGATGTCGGAAGCCGGACCGCTTTCTACCATTACTATTGCAGCCTCGTCGTTCTTGGGCGTGATAGTGGGCGGAACGCTGTCGGACCGCTGGGTAAAGCGCAACCTCAAAGGTCGTGTCTATACCAGCGCCATAGGTCTTGCCCTGATAATCCCGTCGCTCGTGTTGCTTGGCACCTCGCACAATATTGTGGGCGTGGTGAGTGCAGGATTGCTATTTGGCCTCGGTTATGGAATGTTCGATACCAACAATATGCCTATCCTCTGCCAATTCGTGTCGAGCAAATATCGCGCCACAGCCTACGGCATCATGAATATGACCGGTGTGGTGGCAGGTGCGGTGGTTACGCAGCTGCTCGGCCGCTTGAAGGACAATGGCATGGATTTGGGAGTGTGCTTCGCATTTATGGGCATAGTGGTGGCAATAGCCATAGTGCTGCAACTTGCGGTGCTTCGACCCAAGACCGACAACATGGAATAATAGTGCAACTTTAAAACCCGATATGGCGATAACGAAAACAATCACAGCAATAGGCGCAGTAGCCTTAATGATATTCAGTGCATGCACGCCGAGCCCCGGCGTAACCACCATCGAGAGTTTTCCAGGCTTAGATGAGGGCTACAATCAGGGCGTCTCGGCGTGCTATGCAGCACAGATTGGCAACGACCTCGTAGTGGCAGGCGGTGCCAACTTTGCTAATGTGCCGGCAGCCGAAGGCGGATCAAAATGCTTCTACGACGGCATCTATGCCGCCAACTGCAAGGGCGACACATTAGAATGGATTAAATTAGGCGCAATGCCCGAACCAACGGCTTATGGCGTGTCGCTATCGAATGCCGACAGCCTGATGGTGGTGGGCGGATGCAATGCCGATGGCCCAACCAACCGATGCTTCAGCATACATGTGGCATATTATATGGCGATAATTCGCGATAATCCGCCGTTGCCTGTGGCGCTCGACAATGCAGCAGGGTGCTGCTACGACCATCATGCATATGTGGTGGGCGGCAATGCCGACGGTGTGCCCTCGTCAAAGGTGTATTCGCGATCGCTCAGGGACCACTTCACACCGTGGGTTGAGATAGCCGAGATGCCGCAGCCCCGTGTGCAGCCCGTGTGCGCTGCCCTCGACGGCAAACTATATGTGTGGGGCGGATTTACGCCAGCCAACGATACGTGCCAAGCCGTGGTGCATACCTCGGGCTTGGTGCTCGACCTTGCCACCGGCGAGTGGAGCGAAGTGCCTGCGCCAAAGGTTGGTGATAGCGAAATCACCCTGTCGGGCGGCAGTATGGCAGCCCTCAATAATCACACCCTAATAGCCTTCGGAGGCGTTGACCGCGAAATCTTCACCGATGCCATAAGCGGCACTTACTCCCTCGTGGAGAAGGATAAATATCTGCTTCAACCAGCCGATTGGTATCGATTTAACCAACATCTCTTGATATTCGACATCGCCACTATGCAATGGACCGACCTTGGCGCATATGGCCACTTGGCGCGCGCCGGTGCCGCCATAGCTGTAGGCAGTCTGCGCCCTGCAGTGCCCGTTGGCAGCAATGCCGAGACGGAGATTGGTAAGCTTCAGACATGGTGCGTGGGCGGAGAAATCAAGCCCGGCATACGCGCTCCCGAAGTCACTCGAATTATCCTCGAAAATCCCAAAACAGAATAATTACAAACACCTAAAAACCCATTTTATACCACTATGATACTAACCACCCTCAACGATAGCGAGCGCTACGAGGCGCTCCACCCGCTATTTAAGGCACTATTCCACTATGTGAAGACTCACGACCTGCTGAATGAGCCCACCGGCCGCATCGAAATCGACGGCGACCGCCTATTTATCAACAATTCGCTGGCTAAAGCCGTGGCGAAAGAAGATCAGGTGCTCGAAATGCACCGCCGCTACATCGATGTGCACATTTTGCTCGAAGGCAGCGAGACGGTGGGTTGGAAACCCCTCGCCGAGATAAAAAATATCACCAAGGACTATGACGCCGAAGGCGACTATATGCTATC
>CALZAF010000092.1 GCA_945612775.1 uncultured bacterium
ATAGCTTTTGCCGTGGTAGGCATATATGAATTTATCCTCATCAGCCGCCGTGCGAGCGCTCTCCGCAGCACTCGGGCTGCCGTAGTTGAAGCGCTCTACATCGCGTCGTATGCCATGGGAGCATTGTTATTCTGCTATGTACTCATCATTTTCTTGTTCCTTGCATCGGGTGGCACAGCATCGGGTTCGGGTTCCGACGACAACAAGAAAAAGTCGGACGCATGCTGCTTCAACTGCTCGTTGTGGAACGATAGCACCCATCGTTGCGGCCGCTATGGCAACATCACGAGCTCGGGAGATTCCTGCAGCGGACACATTTGGTGATAAATCTTATCGTAGCGATACACAATATTATAGCGAGCGATTCGTTATATAAAATGATAAAATGAAAAAATCGCTACGAAATATTGCTCTATTGGCTGCAATGCTCATCGCTATGGCACTGCAAGCGCAGCCTAAAGATAAGGTGCTCAACCGCCCGTATGCCGATTTGAAGCGCGTTCACTTCGGTTTCTCGGTGGGCGCTTCGTTTCAGAACCTTAGTATCACCAACAACGGCTTTGTAACCGACAATGGCGAGTCGTGGTTTGCCGAGGTGCCTGAACTGTCGCCCGGTTTTACCGTAGGCGTGCTTGCCGATTTGCGTCTCAACAACCATTTCAACCTGCGTTTCTCGCCCGGAATGCAGTTTGGCAGCAAAGTGGTGAAATTCTACGACGCCAACAATCCCGGAGCCACTCTCGGCCGCCAAAACGTGAAATCGACCTATGTGGTGATGCCTATCGACCTCAAATACTCGGCTCTGCGCTATCACAACTGTCGTCCCTACCTCGTGAGCGGCGTGATGGGCGTGCTCGACGTGTCGAAACAGCGAAGCGAGCAGTTTAAGTTCGCCACCACCGACGCCATGCTCACCATAGGTTTCGGATGCGACTTCTATCTGCCCTACTTCAAGTTCTGCCCCGAAATAAAATTCTGTTTCGGGCTCCGCGACATCCTTCAGAAGGACCGTCCCGACCTCGAGGACGACCCTCAAATGGAGGATTTCACCAAGTCGGTCAGCAAAATCACGAGCAACATGGTGGTCATAACATTTTACTTCGAATAACTTGACAGATAACGACTTAATATGAATAGCCGAATACTCAAATACTTCGTTACAAGCATCTTAGCGGCAGTCATCTCGATTGCAGCCAAGGCGCAGACCGATGCGCAGTTCTCGCAGTATTGGGCTGTTCAGAACTACTACAACCCAGCCGCCATAGGCAGCACCGACAACATCAACATCAAGGCAGGCAGCCGCATACAGTGGATAGGCATCGACAATGCCCCTATGTCGTTCAACGCCCTTGGCGATATGCCATTCAAGTTTCTCGAAAAGCGCTGGGCTGTGGGATTGAACATCTCGTCGCAGTCGATGGGTCTATACCGTTCGATCAACGCCGCTGCCCAACTTGCCTACCGCAAGCGCATGCTCAAGGGCGAACTCAGCATAGGCGTGCAAGTGGGCATAATCAACGAGACATTTAAGGGCACCGAGGTGTTTATCCCCAGCGACGACGAATATCACGATACCAACGACGATGCCATTCCTCAACAAGACATAGCCGGCACAGGATTCGACGCCGCAGCGGGTTTGCACTTCACCCACAAATACTTCTGGGTAGGCATCTCAGCCACTCACCTCAACCAGCCAAGCATAAGCCTCAAAACCGAGAACTCCGAGGACGATATGTATGAATTTCAGGCAGGAAGAACCTACTATTTTATGGCTGGAGGCAATATACCAATAAAAAATACGTTATTTGAATTACAACCATCTGTCTTTTTTAAGACCGACACGCAATATTGGACTGCCGAAGCCACCGCACGCCTTCGCTATAAGAAATTTCTTAGCGCCGGCGTATCCTACCGTTGGAAAGACGCTGTGGCATTTCACATCGGTGCCGAGCTGAAAGGCGTGACACTGGGCTATAGCTACGACTTCCCCGTGTCGAACATCATCAAGGGCACATCGGGCAGCCACGAATTGTGGTTGGGATATAACTTAAAACTCGACTTGGGCGAAAAAAACAAAAATAAGCATAAGAGCATACGATTAATGTAGAAATTATTATATGAAGAAACTACTGTTTATAATTATTGTGGGCTTAACAGTTGCATCGTGCGGCTCGTCGCGAAGCAGCATAAGCAACTCTGGCGGCGAAGTTACCGGCATCAGCGGCACATCGTGGGCAGAGCCATCGCCGTATGGTATGGTTCTAATCGAACGCGGTTCGATGAAAGAAGGTCCTGCCGAAGCCGACTCACTCTGGGGTCTGATGGCAGATGCGCGTGGCGTGTCGGTTGACGGATTCTGGATGGACGAAACCGAAATTACCAACTCAAAATACAAGCAATTCCTCTACTGGGTGCGCGACTCTATCATCCGCGAACGCCTTGCCGACCCTGCTTACGGCGGCAACGAAGCTTTCAAGATTGAGGAAGACCGCGATGGCAACCCTATCACACCTCGCCTCAACTGGAGTCGTCCTATTCCTTGGAAGAACGCCGACGAGGACGAGCAGCGTGCCATCGAGAGCGTGTATCGCACCAATGTTATCACTGGTGTGCGCGAACTCGACCCTGAGCAGATGAATTATCGCTACGAGACCTACAATCTCACCGAGGCCGCTAAGCGCAAGCATCGCCTCAACGCCGAACGCCGCGACTACAACACCGACCACGAGGTGGACTATACCTTGCCTATAATTAGCAAGGACACCGCCTACGTTACCGATGAGGGCAAAATCGTGCGCGAAACCATCACTCGCGCCCTTACTGGCGACTACGACTTCGTAAACACCTATATAGTAAACGTTTATCCCGACACTACTTGCTGGGTTAACGACTTTGAGAATGCCTACAACGAACCTTATGTGCGCATGTACTTCTCAAACGGCGGCTATAACGACTATCCTGTGGTGGGCGTTAGCTGGGAACAAGCCAATGCATTCTGCAACTGGCGCACCGATTTTCTTCGCCGCTCGCTGGGCAAACAGGGCGTGTATGTAGAGCCTTACCGCTTGCCTACCGAGGCTGAATGGGAATTTGCCGCTCGATGTGGCGTGAACGAGAACAAATATCCATGGGCTGGCGACCTGCCTCTCACCGAGGGCGACGGTTGCTTCTACGCCAACTTCAAACCTATGGAGGGCAACTATGTGAAGGACGGCAACATCATCACCTCGCGCGTGGGTACATATAGCCCTAACGAATTTGGGCTCTATGATATGGCAGGTAACGTGAGCGAATGGACCTCTACTGCCTACACCGAGAGCATCAATCAACTCACAAGCGACCTCAACCCCGAATATCGCTACGATGCAGCTAAGGAAGACCCATATAAGATGACTCGCAAGATAGTGCGCGGCGGTTCGTGGAAGGATGTGGCTCACAACATACGAAGCGACATACGCATGTGGGAATATCAAAACGAGCAGCGCTCTTACATCGGATTCCGCTGTGTGCGCACCCATGTGGGATTTAATCGTGCCAAGAAACGCAAAAATTAATCAGGCACTGCCACAATTCAGCCCACAACGGGCAATAAATACTTAAAAATCAACATCAATCAGAATCGTAATACTCAACACTAAATATTGCAATGGGTAAAATTAAGAAATATAAGAATATCGTAGAGCGCTTCCTATCGAGCGAAGGCGGACAACGATTCTTCAACGCTGCTTATAGCCTTGGTGCCGCAGTAGTAATCTTGGGTGCACTGTTTAAGATTTTGCACCTCAGCGGTGGCGACGAAATGCTTTGTATAGGTATGCTCACCGAGGTGGTTATGTTCCTCCTCACTGCTTTCGACCGTCCAGAGCAACAATATAAATGGGAAGAAGTGTTCCCAGTGCTTAGCACCAACGACCCAGAGGATCGCCCTGACTTCAGCACAGGCGGCGGCATTATCATCAGTGGCGGCGGCAGCACAGTTGGCAACACAGGTGGCGGTGGAATATCGCTTCCTAACGTTGACCCTTCGGAAGCACGCGCTGCTGTGGGCATTCCTGCCGGAATTGACCTCTCTGACGACGACACCCGCTCGCTTAGCGAAAGCATAGCCAAAATGGCTGCCGCAAGCGACCAACTCAGCCGTATGGCTGAACTCACCGACGCTACTCAGCAATATCTCTCGCAGATGGCTGCCATCAGCGAACAGATGACTCGCCTGAAAGAGACCACCGAGGCACTCAACCAGGTGCAGGACACTCTCTTGGCAAGTTATCAGTCGATTACCGACAATAGCGCCACCATCAACCAAAGCGCTACAGGCTACGTGGATAAGATGGAAGCCCTCAACCGCAACATCGGCGGTCTGAACACAATCTACGAAATACAGCTCAAGAGCATCGCATCGCAACTCGATAGCATCGACCGCGTGAACCGCGGACTTAAAGACATACGCGACATGTATGAGAAGAGTGCTGCCGAAAGCGCTAACTACTGCGACGAAACAGCCAAATTGGCTCACAACATGAAGCAGCTCAACAGCGTGTATGAAAAGATGGTGAAAGCCATGACCGTGAGCATGTATAACCCAGCCGCCATGTCGGGTGGTATGCCTAACTTCAACGCATCAGACGATAACAATCAAAACGGATAAGCAAGATGGCAAGTGCGAAAAATCAGACCGTAGGTAGAATGTCGCCACGACAGAAGATGATAAACCTTATGTATATCGTCTTGACTGCCATGCTTGCACTCAACGTGTCGAGCGACGTTCTCAACGGATTTAGCCAAGTGGAAGATGGACTTACGCGATCTAACCGCACCATCACACTTCGCAATCAGGCACTCATCGATCAGCTTCAAGCCTTCTGCGACAAGAATCCCGAAAAAGGTATGGTATGGCTTAAAAAAGCCAAGGAGGTGCACCGAGCCACCGAGGACCTTTACCAATATATCGACTCGCTGAAGTATGCTATCGCAGTTGAAGCCGACGGCGACGACGCCAATGTGAAAGAAATCAGAAACCGCGACAACATAAGCGCTGCCGCCAATGTGATGCTGCCTCCTACCAGCAACGAAGGCGCTCGCCTAAAAGCCACCATCGAAGCCTATCGCAAGTTTGTGGTGACTTTCCTCAACGATTCGGCTAAGGTCAGCAGCGTGAACCGCGTGCTTACCACCGAAACCAGCGCCAACCGCGGCATCGCTAAGGATAAATCGTGGGAACAGAGCATGTTTGGCGATATGCCAGTGGTAGCTGCCGAAACATTGCTCACCAAGCTGCAAGGCGACATCCGTTTTGCCGAAGGTGAAGTGCTCCAGACCCTTATCACCAACGTAGATCTCGGCGACGTGCGCGTGAATAAGCTCAGCGCATTCGTGGTGCCTAATTCACGCATAGTGATGCGAGGCAGCACCTATACTGCCGACATAGTTTTGGCAGCAGTAGATACCACATCACTTCCGCAAGTCTATGTCAACGGCGCTCTGCTTGGCCAGGGACGCAGCGTGTATGAAGTAGGCACCAGCCGTGCCGGAAATTACGACTATTCGGGCTACATCGAAGTGCCTGCCGGCGACGGGTCGCTATCGCGCTACGACTTCCAATCGAGCTACACCGTAATCGACCCTATGGCAACCATCTCGGCTACTATGATGACCGTGCTCTATGCCGGTATCGACAACCCTATTTCGATAGCCGTGCCTGGCGTGCCTAACAATGCCATCAGCGCAACTATGACCAACGGCACCCTCACACGCAGCGGCGAAAACTGGATAGCCCGCCCTTCGAAGGTAGGCACCGAAGCCGTGATAAGCGTAACTGCCACCCTCGACGGCCGCAGCCAGCAAGTGGGAAGCACCACATTCAGAGTGCGCAAATTGCCTGACCCAATGCCTTACATAGCATATAAGGACGCAAACGGCGCCGAAAACCGCTACAAAGGCAGCAAACCGTTCTCTAAGACTCTGCTTCTGCAGGCTGGAGGCGTATCGGCTGCTATCGACGACGATATGCTCAATGTGGCATACAAGGTGCTGAGCTTCGAGACCGTGTTCTTCGACTCGATGGGCAACGCCATCCCCGAAGTGTCGAACGGCGCTCAATTCTCGCAACGACAACTCGACAGTTTCCGCCGTCTAAACCGCGGCAAGCGTTTCTATATCTCTAAAGTGCGTGCAATAGGTCCTGACGGCATCGAGCGCACTCTGGCACCTATGGAAGTGCTCGTGAACTAACCCCAAATATAGTGTAACCATTTGCAACAAATCATTTCATTATATATGAAAGCATTCAGAATAATAATCTTTGCTCTATTGGCAGCTCTTTCAGCCTCGACCTATGCGCAGCAGCAGACCGAAAGTTCGGCTTCGGTGGTGCGCAGAGCTCGCGAGGACGCCAAGAAAGCCAATGCCAAGAAAAACGGCAATATCACCGACCGTATGCAGTCGTTCTACGAAGTTAAAGAGAAGAGCGACGCCGACCTCGAGTGGATGCGCGTAATCTACCGCAGCCTCGAAATGAAGGAAGACGCCAACACTTGCCTCTTCTACCCCGAAGAACCTAACCAAGACGGTCAGAGCCTGTTCTTCATCATCATGCGCCTGCTCATCGACGGCAAAATCAATGCCTACGAATATCTCGACGGCCGCGAAATGTTTACCGACCAATATAAGGTGAAGGTAAAAGACATCCTCGACCGCTACGGCATAATCTATACCAACGCCAAGGGCAGCACCGAGAAGAATCCACGCTACGCCGTAGAGGATAGCGACATTCCCGGTGTGGAAGTGCTCAACTACTACATCATCGAGCGCTACGAGTTCGACCGCGTGAGCACCACCGTGAAGCGCCGCGTCGAAGCCATCTGCCCTGTGCTGCACCGAGCATCGGAATGGGGCGGCGAAGCTGTGCGCTACCCTATGTTCTGGGTGAAACTCTCGGATATTCGTCCGAATCTGGCTCAGCAATATGTGTTTACCGACGATGCCAACAATTTGCCTCGCTACAACTACGACGACTACTTCCTTCGCAATATGTATAAGGGCGAAATCTACAAGACCAAGAACCTTCGAAACAAAACCCTTATGCAGCTCTACCCCGACCCCGACGACTTGAAGCACGCTCAAGACAGCATCGAAGCACGCCTCAACTCGTTCGACTCAAACCTTTGGGTGCCTTCGCGTGAAGAACTCCAAGCGCGCGCCGAAGCAGCAGCTGCTGCCGACACCACCGAGGTAGCCATCAAGAGCCGCGACAGCAAGAAGAAAGAATCTACCAGCGTGAAGCGCAGCACTAAGCGCAGCCAAAAGACCACCAAGGCAAAACAGCCAAAAACCACCAAGGTGAAGTCGTCTGCCACCCGCAGCGTCCGCAACCGCAAGAAATAAGCCACATCCAAGCAGGAGTTAGCACAAATCTCCGCAAATAAATACATTTGGCACGGATTTTCACGACCTAATCAAGTGAAATTCCGTGCCAAATAATTTTTCAAGCAAAATGCCACATAGCCCCGGCTTTGAATATCTATGTATGGTCAATAATTCGCAAATCGGTCATTAGAAAAAACTTTTTATCATTTCTAATGACCGATTTGGGTTAAAAAGCGAAACGCTTCTTTAAAAATATGTCTGCAATGCGGCTTGGCTAATTGCCAGAACACATTACAGACACAAAATTATGTAATTTAGAAATAATTAGCAAACTTTTCAGTTATTTTTCATCGTCATCATTGGCGGATTTTTGCTCTTGGCGGATGGCTATGAGGTTGAGCGCGAGGCCGAGGGTGATTTGGGGGAGTCCTAACGAGAGGTAGTGCGTTCCGCTCTCGAGCATCGACATTATTGTGAACATTAATCCACTGATTGCGAAGCAGATGGCTGCTATGCGAAAGTACTTGACATTTTTCTTTTCCATTGTAATTGCAGTTTTAATTGTTGGCTTTTTTGCCTATTAGACGCAAACTTAGCGCTGAAAATTACACGGAATAGCGAAAAAATCGCTTATGACTTGCGATGCACCTACTATATCACTCCTTACTTATCACGCGGTGCATTTGTGTCATCACATAGGCTGTTCTGTCGGCTTCTACCACCACCTGCTCGGTGCGTGTGTGGTAGCCGTAAGCCTCTAAGCGCAATGTGTAGCGCCCAGGTTTAACGTCATCGAACACAAACACGCCATTCCACTCGCCGTCGGTGTGATAGGCGCGGAACGCTACGCCCCGCTCATCTACGAGATACACCATAGCGCCATTTATAGGCCTATATTGGTCGAAACTATCTTTCTGATAGCAGAATAGCGGGTGATTCATCACCTCGGCAGCGTCTTTCAATTCGCCCACTATATAGCCAGTCTTTTCAGGTTTTCCGCCGAAAAAAGCATTGATGGCGCGGAAATAGCGTACGCCCTCCATGCGGCAATAGTCGCGGTTGAGCAAGCGATGGCGTTCGGGCTGATAGCTATGGAACGAGCCTTCGGCGAGGAAGCACGGCACGCGATGCTTGAGCACCTGCAGATAGCCCGTATAGCCCAGTCGATTAGCCTTACCGGGAGCCGTTCCGCCCATCCATGTTATATCGCCAGCAATATACGGGTCATCGGGGCTCGACGAAGTCCAACTCGACAGCGGATTATCCCAAATATATGGAAATGCTTGCTTGCAGCGCTCTATGCTGCCCTTGGCGTAGTCGTTGCCAGTCTCGCCGCGGTACATCAGCACCAGATAGTTCACCGGCGAACCATCGACATGGGCGTTGCTATGAATAGAGATGAAATAATCGGGGTTGATCGAATCCACTTGGCAAGCTATTCGTTCGAGGCCCACAATCTGCTGCTGCCCATTCTCGTCGGCATCGGTCTCCACGCGGTCGAGAGCCGTGGCATTGGCTTGGCCGCGAGTCACATAGCCATTCTTGGTGCGCGACATCACCACCTCAGCGCCAGCCTCACGCAGTTTGCGGCACAATTCGAGAGCCTTCCACAGATTAGTTTTCGTCTCAAAGAAGCCAAGTGTATCCATCACCTCATGGTTGATAGTAGCCAAAGGTCGGTCGTTAGCCGTCCATCCCCCATGCCCAGCATTCACATATATAGTCTTCCCCTTAAGCCCCCTATCGGCCGCAGAAACGCCAATAGCCAAGGCAAAACTCAAAAAAATTGCAGCTAAATATCTCATGACATCTATAATAAAATCGGTTTATTCCCCAAAATTAAGACTAATAAAGCTGCAAAGCAAGCAATCAGCCACAAAAAATCATTTCTGTACCCGCAAAAGACAAAAGAGCTGATAATCATTCGATTATCAACTCTTCATTTGTACCCGGAGCGGGACTTGAACCCGCACAGCTGCAATAGCCAAGGGATTTTAAGTCCCTCGTGTCTACCGATTCCACCATCCGGGCGACCTCGGT
>CALZAF010000093.1 GCA_945612775.1 uncultured bacterium
CTGTGTGAGATAAAACACACCCGTCAAATCCGCGTGAAGTGTGCCTCCTTCGGTGCAATAATCACGTTTTGTACACTTTTGGGCGGTTTTGATTTTGTCTTGTATGTCAAATTCATTATATTTACCGAAAATTTTGATTATACGCATGAAAACATTTGCATTCGATTCAATAGAACGGTATTCTCGATTTAGCGAAACACGCAATCTCAAGAAGCTGATTTGCAACAAGGAATGGCGCGCTTTCTCCGAAGATGAGGAGAAAGAGAGTTATACTTTTATGCCCAACGGCACCGTGATGATAGCGCACAACACTACCAGCCTTAAAGGGTCGTGGGAACTCGACACGAAAAATCGTCTATTCACCATCGAAGGCAAAAGCAGCAAACACCGATTCACCATCACATTCATCAGCAAGGAAGTGATGGTGCTAAATCCCGCCGGCGACTCTAATTATTCTTTCCTTATCAACGAAAACAACGATAAGTTTTTCAAACCTCGCTTCTATCCTGACCTTATTAATTATTTCCGTCAAAAGGACATCGAGGAAGATAAGGATGCCGACTTGGCAGCCATAGGACAAAAGCCGGTTGCTGAAAGCGAATCTACTGCTTTCAAGCAGAAGGTGGCTTCGCGCCAAGAGGCCATCAATGAACAGCAGCAAAAAGAAGCCGCCGAGGATTTGTTGGAACAAATCACCGACGGCAATAGTCAATATGGAACGAGAGTGGTGCTCTACATCTTTGCTGCCATCTACCTGATAGTGCTGATATACAATCTATTTAAGCTGCCCGTTGCACAAGCAGTGCTCGACACTATCACCTATGGCACAATAATAAATCTGGTAGTGGCTTTGCTTTTCATCAACAAATTGGTGGAAAAGGTGCTCGACACATTAGCCATCAAACGCTGGAAAAAAGCACACCCTAACGACCCTCGCAACAAATATCTTTAGAAAATCAGCAAAACTTCACTTTTTCGCTTCTCAAATCATTTATTCGAGGAGCGACACCGTCTTGCGCTCTAACACACCAGCAGCAAGCGAATCGGCACACTGCACTATCACGCATAGCGGATAGAGTTTGCGCGCCGTGTCGATATTCTTCACCGATTCGTAGCTATGCATTGGCAAATCCCATGCGCCCATGTGCCATCTTATGGCAAGCATCTCGTCGTCGTACATGGCAAGACCCATACCCATGAGCATAATCACCGACTTTTCGCCATGGCCCATTGGAAAGTTGTTGTAGGTGATTTTATATCCTTCGGTGCTCTCCCAAGTGCCAATGGAGGTTTTGCGTTTCACCGCCGAGCGTACATATATATCCGACTTGCACACATCATGCAGCAAACTGGCTATTATCACACGATCCTCGGGTACTTCTTTGGCAATCGACTCGTCGCACAGTGCCATTTGTTCTCTTAGCATCAATGCGCATTTGCACACATTGAGCGAATGTTGCAGCAGTCCGCCTTCGGTATTCAGGTGCTGCGTGCTCGATGCCGGCGCCTCAAAAAATCCCAAGCTCTCTAATTCGGCTATCGTATCATCCACACCTTCGCGATTGGTCGATTGTAATAATCTGATAAATTCCTCTTTGTTCTCTTTAATAGTTGGCATATTCTCTCTTTATTCTTTTCTATTATTTCTTGCTTAATTTGGGCAAAACGTAGGTTGTCTTGTCGGCTTTTACCTCCACATCTTCCCATTTAGTTTCATATCCGTATGCCTCGTATCGCAAGCGGTATTTGCCGGGGCGAAGTCCGTCGAACACAAACACTCCATTCCACTCCTGGTCGGTGCAATAGGCGCGCAGCGGACGTCCATTTGCATCGGTAAGATACACCATGGCATGATTAATGGGCTTCCACTGGTCGTCGGTACCTTCTTTATACACATATCGCTCGTGGTTCATCTGTTCGGTAGCCGATTTCACAGCTCCCACCAGATAACCCGTTTTCTCAGGTTTGCCCCCGAAATAGGCTCTTATGCCACGGAAATAACGCACGCCCTCCATGCGGCAATAATCGCGATTAAGCAGTCGCTGGCGTTCGGGGTCGTAGGTGTGGAACGAACCTTCTACCAGATATCCCGGCACTCTATGCTTTAGCACTGCATAATAGCCGTTTACGCCTATTCTATTAGGTTTTCCGGGAGGCGTGCCGCCCATAAAGGTGATATCGCCCACCACCAACGGCTTTTCGGGCGAATAATGGCTCCAATAACTAAGCGGATTATCCCAAATATACGGATAAGCCACGCGGGCCATCTCATCGCTATGCTCCTGATATGCTTTATCGTTCTCGCCACGATAAAGAATCACCAGATAGTTCACCGTGCTGCCTCGCTTATGCGCATTGCTATGCAGTGATATGAAAAAATCGGGACGCAACGAATCCACTTGGCAAGCTATCTTTTCAAGGCCCACTATTTGCTGCTGTCCATATTCATCGCAATCGGTTTCCTCGCGATCGTAGATGCTCGCCGTGCCTCCGCGCGATGGGTGCGGCGAATTCTCGTTAGCCACGCCATTGAGCATCAGGTCACGAGTCACAAATCCGTTTCGCGTGCGGCTCATAATCACTTTTGCGCCAGCCTCCTTGAGCTTTTTCTCCAGCTCAAGCGATTTCCACAGATTGGTCTTCGACTCAAAAAAGCCAAGCGTGTCCATATACTCATAATTGATAGTAGGCGTAGGACGGTCGCCAGTGGTCCATCCGCCATGTCCGGGATTCACATATATTGTTTTTCCCTTAAGTCCTTTTGCAGCAGCCGGCGCCAATGCCAAGCACACTGCCGCGATAATTATAGATATTCTTTTCATAACAGTGATAAAATTACAAAAAAAAGAGCATAAACCAAAATATTCTTTCATTCGATTTATGCTCAATTTCCTACTGTTTCGTTCACATTAATCTATCACCTAACAATGAACACCTCTACACTTCGGTTCAATTCCCTTCCGCGTTGCGAATCATTATTTCCTATTGGGCTCTCGTTGCCTAAAGCCACTGTGTGTATGCGGCGTGGCGAGATGCCTCTATCAATCAAATACTGTGCCACCACATTTGCTCTGTCGGACGACAACTGATATGGGTTTCGTTCTCGGTTGTCGGTACTTCCGTAAATGTATATGTCGTTAGAGCAACGCTTCAAATCGCGAACTATGCGCGAAAGGTTGCTACCGCAATAGTCGTTGAGGCGGGTGCTGTTAGAGCGGAACACCAAATCACCATCGCGATTGATTCTTGTGTAAGTCATTCCGTTCTGCTGGTCGTAGTAGCTGCTATTGTCGTTATAAGTATAAGTCTGCTGCTGACGTTGCTGGTAGCGTTCTTGAGCCTCGATGCGGTCTTGCTCGCGGCCAGCCGATGCTCCTGCCACAGCTCCTATCGTGGCTCCTATCTGCATTCCCACATGGCTGCCGTGATGTCCGCCAAGCATTTCTCCTAAAGCACCGCCTACCAATGTGCCACCTATTCCTCCTAATACAGCTCCGTTAGTTTCGTTGTTCCACATGCTGCAGCTCGATGTCATCACAGCCACAAGTGATATTGCCATTATATTTCTTACTATTGTCTTCATTTCTTTATTTCTCCTTTTGTAACTTTTGACTTTCTGATGTTCAAAAAGTTTAAATCCGTGATTTCACATTTCCGTTTTTAACCAATTATGCTCCCTTTTCAACCAATAAAGCAATTTCATTGCCTTTCTTGATTGAAATGACGCCTCGATTTAGTAATTTTGCAAATAATATCAAGCAGACTTCGTAATGGAATCATTAGAGAACGCTATTTTCAATAGAGCGGAACTACTTTTAGGTGCTGATTATATGCAGCAGGCAGCGCAGAAGCGCGTTATATTGTTCGGTGTGGGCGGCGTAGGCAGTTGGTGCGCCGAGGGGCTTATCCGTTCCGGCATCAAGAACCTCACTATAGTAGATTCCGACCGCGTGTGCATCACCAATATCAATAGGCAGATGATGGCTACCTGCCGCACTATCGGCCAAGTTAAAGTGGATGTGCTGAAGCAGCGTCTGCTCGAGGTAAACCCGTCGGCAAATATCACCGCTATTTGCTCTATCTACTCCGATGAGAATGCCCACACTTTTAATCTCGATTCCTACGATTATATCATCGACTGCATCGATAGCCTAAAGGATAAAACAAGTCTGATTTTACGCGCTTGCAACACCGATGCCACATTTTTCTCCTCAATGGGAGCAGCATTGAAATTCGACCCTACCAAGATTCGTGTAGATGAGTTTTGGAAAGTGCAAGGATGTCCGCTTGCACGCGCCATACGACGTCGATTCAAGTCGCGAAAGACCTATCCAAAGCGCAAATTTCTATGCGTTTATAGTGATGAACTGCTTGAAAACTTGGGCGAAGCGCACTCTTGCAACACCGCTCAATGCATTTGCCACAGCAACGATGCCGATAGCCATAATTGGAACGACTTCAAGGCGCAAATCAATGGTTCTCTGGCGCACATTACGGCTATATTTGGTTTCAATCTCTCGAGCCTTGTGCTGATGGACATTCGCAAAAAGATGTTGGCCAAATAATGGCTTCTACTTCTGTGCTTCCGATTTTTTAGACACTTCATCTGCCCTCTTTAGAGGAATCACAAGCACAAATCTCGCACCGCCGGTATAGGTGGTGTCTAATCGCACATCACCGCCCAAATTTTTGGCAATGATTCGGCAAATATTCAAGCCTAAGCCGCAACCTTGCTTAAAGGTGTCGAGCTTCTTAAATCGCTCAAATATTGCTTCAGCCTCTTCGGCAGGTACGCCCGGGCCAGTGTCGGTAACCGAAAATGTGATGCATCCCGGGTTTTCCGAAATAGAGCAATGCAAGCATATTTCTCCTTCTGTGGTGTTTTTCTCGGCATTGGTGAGCAGATTGATTAGCACTTGCTCCACTCTGTGATGGTCGGTGCATATCACAAAGCTGTCGTCAACCTCGGTGGTATATTTCAAGTCCACACCAGCAGGCTTTAGGTGCTCTACCATATTTATGGAGTTAAGTCCAAGCACATTGCACGGAACATCTATGTAATTCAATCTGTAATTCCCGCTCTCCATATCCGACATGCTTAATATATCGTTTACCAAACTGGTGAGCAACTGCGAGTTATGCTCAATAAGACGGCTAAATTCCTTGCGTTCTTCAGTCGAAATCTGCACTTCATCATCGGTAAGCAACTGCGAGAATCCCACAATAGAATTGAGCGGAGTTCGCACCTCATGACTCATATTCTGAATGAATCTAATCTTCATATGGTTAGCCTCTTCGGCACGTCGCCGAGCTTCTACTGCTTCGGCAAGCGCAGTCTCGGTACGCTGATTAGCCTCACGAAGAAGTTCGTTTTGCTTTTGTGTCAACAGCACCTGCTTGCGTCGGCGATAGAATGCAGCCAACGAGGCTCCCATCACCATAAGCAAAATCACCGCCAAGCAACATAGCGTAATGATGTGTATGCGACTTTGCATTTGTTGCTGCTCAAATTCTGCTTTGGCTCGTGCGTGCTCAAGATTGTCCTTCTCGGTCTGCATACGCATCTTTTCCGTTTTGGCTTTAGCCTTTATGAGCTCCAGGTCTTTATTTTCTATCACCAATCTTTGGTTGTTGAGCCTCATACGGTCCATTTCCATCTCCTGTTTGGCCTGCTCGAGTTTTAGATTAGAGTTTTTTAATTCCAGTTCCACAAATTCTTGGCGAAGGCGTTCATTCTCTAATTGGGCATTAAACTCGGTCATATCCGATAATGACAACGCATTCTGAATCGAGTCGCGTTTAACCGATGCCAACAAGTGATATTGGTATGCTTCCTGGTAGTCGCCTTGCTTTGCCGCAATATCCGCCATATATACCAGTCCATCCACATCATATACCCTTTTTGTATACTTTCTTGCCTCAGCATAATCACCGCTCATTAATGCACGATACATACACACCGAGTAATATTGAGCCGTGTTCGACGACATCTTATGTTTTTTATAATCTTCAAGCAAAGCATCCGATTGTTTCACAAACACATCTTTCTGGTCTAACAGATAATAGAGCACGCACTGCATCTCCCGCGCCTTTAGCTTATTGGTGATTGTCACCGACAGTTCCTCACTCTTTTTGGCATATTCGAGTGCCTCTTTCAACTTCGAAACATCATTGTGAGACGATGTTTTCAATGCAAGCGACACTTGCAGATATATATCGGCGGGATTTTGGTCGGGAAGATTTTCAAGCATATGCTCGAGAGCCGCCTTATAGTTACGATATGCTTCGCTATAGCAACTGCGATTGAAAAAAATGTCACCCGTACTTCGCAAACTGTTGTATATGCCATATCCATTCTTTTCGGCAAAGGCTTCTTCCTTCATCTTCTTTACCAAATCGAGCGCAGTTATGCTTCTTCCGTGATTGAGCAACCACACCACTTCTATTTGTGTGGCATAATAGTAATATTGGGTGTAGCCATAGAGCCGCGACACTCTGCGCAACTCATCAAGATCGCGCTTCACCGGCTCATAGTCGTTGCCGGTAAGTTGATGACGCGCCTTCAGCGATGCTGCTATGCATATGCCTTTCGTGTCGTTAAGGCGCACCGCTTCGCTCATCATAGTGTCGATATAATAATTGTGTTTATCGATTTTCAAGCGTGCCATGGCTTTGTTATAATACCTATATACTTGATCGTTGATCTTAAACGGATTGTTTTGAGCCACAACAGTCATCGCCATTGCGCTTACTGCCATAAGCACAATGCATCGTACAAAATATTTCATATATCCTCGGCTCATATACAAGTATATTCTATTTATTTCAACAATTTAGCATTAAGCAACACCGAGAAGCGGCTTCCCTTCCCTAATTGCGATTTCACCTTGATGCTGCCATTCAGACGCTCCACTATGGCTTGGCATATCGATAGTCCAAGGCCTGTGCCCTGACGGAATTCGTTCTTCTTGAAGAAACGATTGAAAATCTTCTTTTGGTCTTCCTCCGAGAGCCCTATGCCAGTATCTTCCACATATAGCTCCACCATTCGGGTATCGTCATCATAGCCCCAGCCGAGAGTAATACTGCCCTCACTGGTAAATTTCGAGGCATTGATGATAAAGTTGGATAGCACTTGCTGCAAGCGGTTAAGGTCAACATCGATTATGGCATCATAATCGGGTGTAACAAACCGATATTCCAAATTGCTGGGCACCTGAATGTTAGAGCTGTTATATATGGTGGTCATCACCTCGCTTGCCTTCATAGGCTCGATGCGGAATTCCATCTGCCCCGATTCCACTCTCGACAGGTCGAGGATATCGTTGATTAGGCGCAGCAAGAGTTCGTTGTTGGTGCGAATTGTATCCACAAACTCACGTTTCTCTTCATCAGAATATGTGCCGTGGCCTTCTACAAGCAGTTCTGAAAATCCGCATATAGCATTGAGCGGAGTGCGAATTTCGTGGCTCATATTTGCCAAAAACGCCTCCTTCAGTTTGGCTCCTTCGGCAAGCTGGCGGGCTTCTTCGAGCTTGCTCTCTCGCTCCTTAAAGTCGTCGATATTGATAATCATACCGTAGGAACGTTCGAATATTCCTCTATCGTCGAGCACACCACGAGCCTTTATCTGATACCAATGATACACGCCGTCGTTGTCGAGGTCGGCAAGCGTTTCCACGCTCGCGTGCTGCCCTGCCGCCACCTGCATTCGCCTAAGCTTATACTCTTCCTCAAAGTCGGGGTGTATACTTTTTTCAAAGTCAGCAAGAGAGATACTATGCGGCTTCTGCCCAACATATTTCCAAAACGAGTCGCTGAACGAGCAATATCCGTCCACACACTCCCATGCGAATGCATTGCTCTCCTCAACCACCATATTGAATAACTCGTTCTCGCGCTCGGCTTTCTTCATCGCATTCCACTTCTGCATACGTTCTTTCCAAAACATAATTATTGAAGTCAACACGACCAGCACCAATAGCACTACAGAACCATACGTAAGTATCTCGTATGCAATAGGATTCTTATCGCCCCATGTCATATTCACCACATTATAACCGCTGGGCAGATTATCCTTATTAAACCCCGATTTATTTGCCACTTTCCAATCGATGTAATAGTCTTTCTTCGACTGCTGAATGGGAATTTGGGCTGGCGGAGTACCATCGAATATCGCCTTGGCACACTTTGCTATCTCATCGGCTTTGCTCTCTTCCGAGGCAAAATAGCCTCCCAAATACGATGAATTAGGACCGCCAAAATATCTACTTTTTGCCGTAATCATAGGATAGTAGTTGGTCTGACGTGCCAAATGTATCCACGAACCGTCGTCCTTCATCTGTATATACACCATGTCCTTGAATCGTCGTATGGTAAGCACCAGATTGTTTCTTATGCCCACACCGGGTTCCTCGGTCTGCTTGGTATTTGTGTTGAGGTATCGCAGCGACATCGGTGTCAACGACATCGAATCACGCTTTTCGCCCAGCAGTTCGTTCACGCTATAGTCCCAATTGAGGTTGTTGATAATGTCGGGAGCATTTTTGAGCTGTTCGTTCATCAGCTGACGCGTCTTTTTATCGATAAATGTGCTATCGAGCACCGTGAACGCCGCACGAACTGCAGTGAGCTTCGTTGCCACGCGAATATTCTCTGCCATGTCGCCGGGATCGCTAAACCCCGTTACATTAGTGTGCTTTGCTATGAGTTTCTCGTTAGGATAGCTCACATCCGAGATGATGATAGGCACTTGGTAGATAAAGGGGTTCTCGGTCTTCAATATCGAGTAGTGCACCTCATCTCCTATCAGCACCATCATGTCGGCATCTTGGTTAGCTAAAACAATCTTGCGCGCCCGCTCTATCTCGTGCGACTCGTCGTACATCTCGCTCTGTAGATACACATACTTCAAATCGGTGGTGCGGCCTATTCCGTTATCGCGAAAGGCTTTTGTGATTATCCCTTCAATGTCGGCATACTTATAGCGATGTTTATCGCACGAAAATACCACCAAAACCTTTTTCTTTGAAGTATCGTCAAAATACGACAATGAGCACCCCGCCAAAATGCTGGATGCTATCACCATCGAGAGAAGCAATGTATGTTTTATCTTCTTTATCATCGCAAGATTGTTTTATCTTCTACGACAAATAAGGCAAATGGCAGCCTGGCTGCAACTGTTGCTGTTGCAGTGGCTGCCTATTCTTTACTCACTATTAATTTGCCTTATCATCGTAGTTTTTCAGTTAAATATATATTTTACGCCTATTTGCAGACGCCAGCAGTTAGTAGTGTTGCGTGTTATGTCGAAAGTATGGTCCACGAGGTGGGTCACGCCTTCGGCATCTTTATACGTATTGAGGCGATAGATAGGCTGATTGTTTTCATCAACTCGCTTCG
>CALZAF010000094.1 GCA_945612775.1 uncultured bacterium
GCAAGATCTTGCAAGGCTCTTCCCATCTCATCCTTTTGCGCAAGGAGTAAAATGTCATCGTCGAGTTGAAGGGCATAAAGCACACGAAGGTATATGCCAATGGCAACTGTAGGCATACCTTTCTCTATGCGGGCAACTGTCAGCGGTGAGCAGGTGGCACGTTCTGCTATTTGTGCCACACTAAGATTGCGACGCAGCCGAGCCAGCTTGATTTGCTCTCCAACTATCTGCATCTTCTGTTCAAGCTTTCTGGGAAGCTTTGTACCCATCGTCGTTTTGCTCATAACCACATTCAATATTTATTTACGAATGTAAAATTACAACTTTTTCTTTATTTTATGATATGTTGATGCAATAAAAAACAAAAAAAATCCCGAATACTCTGCGCATTATGAGTATTCGGGATTCTCTATGTCACTCAGATTTCGTCGGGCCAAGGGCATGGAGCGCCACTCGACTTGAATGTAGGCCGCTGGGCATCCATAGCACGTAGTCGGCGACCGAGCGCGCCCGATAGGCGCTTCACTATGTCGGCACGCATGGCGCTCAGGTCGTGATTTTCGCCTATATCATCAGCCAAATTATATAATTCTTTCTTTCCGTTCTCGTAGTAATATATGAGTTTCCAGTCGCCTTGGCGTATGGTACAAGTAGCGCCGATGCCAGGACCTGAATTATCCCAAATATTCGGGCAATTCCATATCAAATCGCGCTGCTTGGCCTTGCCGCCGCGCAATAGCGGCACAAAGCTGCGCCCATCAACGGTCTGCGGCACTTTCCAGTCGCTCACGCCTGCCATTTCGAGCAACGACGGGAAGAAATCTTCGATTATCACAGGAGCATCCTGCTCGCTGCCCTCGGCTGTAACGCCCTGCCAACGAACTATCATAGGTTCGCGCACACCGCCTTCGTAAGCCGACCCTTTGCCGCAGCGCAACGGTGCGTTTTGGGTGTAGAGCGGAGCATCGCGCCAGTGTGTGCCTGTGGCATAGCCGCCGTTATCGCTCATAAATATCACTATCGTGTTTTTTGCCTCATCATTAGCCTCGAGCCAGTCGAGCAGATCGCCGAGGCTCTTGTCCATACCCTCCACAAGCGAGGCGTAGGCGGCTTCCTTATCCGACAAGCCTTCGCTCTTATAGCGCTCGAAGTAGCGCGGATCGCGGTCGATAGGCACATGGATGGCGTAATGCGACATATATAGGAAAAACGGCTGATTATAGCGTTTGGCTTTGTCGAGAGCCGCAATAGCCTCCTGCGTGAGCGCTTCGGTGATGAAAGTGCCTGTCTGCCAATATTTTTCGAGCCCAGGCACCGACATTAGCGAGGTGGGGTTGCCGTTGGCGTCATGACCGTAATTGAGTTCGCTATAATAGGTGGCAAGACCGCCGGCTGCGTGGCCTGCAATGTTAACATCGAAGCCAAAATGATGTGGATTCTCACCCGGAGTGTCGATAGCGCCCCAGTGAGCCTTACCGCAATGTATGGTGTGATAGCCGGCATTATGCAGCAGCTGCACAAACGATGTAGCCACAAAGGTGTGCGGAGTGCCTTGGGTCTGGCAAATGCCGTTGTAGTTCCATTCAGGCACATCTATCACATCGTTTGGAGCATCCACCTTGCGGTCGCGCTGCAGAGTCCAATTGGTCACTCGGTGGCGAGCGGCATTAGCGCCAGTGAGCAGACTGCATCGCGAGGGCGAACTAATAGCCGAGGCGTAGGCTTGAGTAAACTTCATGCCTTGACTGGCAAGGCGCTCCATGTTGGGCGTATGGTAACGCTTATTGAGCGGCGTCACTTGGTCCCAAAATGGCACCGAAGTGTCCTGCCAACCCATATCATCTACCAAAAACACCAATATATTCGGGCGAGAGTCGTCAGCAGCCTGTGCCACCGAAGCAGCACAAGCCACTGCCGCCATAGTCATTATCTTGCTTTTCATGCCGTAATATCGTTTTATGGTTATTAACTCAGCAAAGATAATAATTTCTCGCATCAATCCACAATATATTCGCTATTCCGAGTCGATGGTTAGGACCGTAGTTCCTTGGCGCTGAACGATCGGCGCAATCTGTAGCCCACGGTGCGCCATTCGGGCATGTAGCGTATCGCCGTTTGGATGTATTGCCTATCCCAGAATATGCCGACGCCACCGCCGAAAGCTGCATACATATAAGGATGTAGATATTCAGCTTGGGGAAAAACTGTGTGAATTCGAAAGTTGATGTAAGCCAGCGTTGTATGTTAGAGATACACTCAAATGTGCCTTGCAGCTTAGCCATACCCTCGATGAAGCAAATAAGCCTCAACAGGGGCAAAAACGTCACTTAACTTCTTTATTATCAAACTTTTCCTCGATTGCCTTCACGTCGGCTTTGATGTCGGTTTGCTGCAGTTTCTGTGGCTCGGTGAGAGGCTGTGATGCGCCTTCTGCGCCTCTTCGAGGCATCGATGCGCCGCCCAAAGTGTCGGCTGGACGCACATTTTGGACATCGGCGCTTGGCAAATCTTTTAGTTTGCCATGCTCGTCGATATTTGGCCAGCGTTTTTTCATCATTGGCATGGTGTAGTACACCGAGAAGCCCACATAAAGCTTCGAATCGCGCGACCCGAAGCCGGGAATATACCATGGGTGAATGTCGCCGTTTTTCTTATAATTAAATACGTTGTGGTATTTCAGAGTCCATCCTGCCGATATCGGGCCGTAGAGATTTACGCGTATGCCTGCCACTATTTCGCCATAGAAGGCGTGCGACTTGAGTCCGCTAAGGTCTAAATCGCTGCTCTCGCCCCAATAGTCATCGCCTACGGTGATATTGGTGATGTCGTACTTAAACGCCGTATATCCTGCCCTTATGCCCACCAAAAACTGATATTTGGGATGATTTTTGAACATAAAGTTATAGTCGGCACCTATCTTTGCGTAGAACGATAGCGGGGTCTTATAGGTGTAATTGAGTCCGTCGGGGGTGCTGTTGGCTCTGCCGAGGCCCACCTCCACGGTTGGGAACAGGCGGTTCCACATATTCACCGACGCCATCACGTCGTAGCTGCCATACGACTGCCCGAAGAGGCGTGCTATGCCGTCCCAGAAGTTAAATCCCACGGTTACGGCGGTCACTATGGGATAATGGGGATAAATCTTGGCGATGCTGTCGCGACGGAGGCTATCGAGCACCAGCGAATCGCGCTCGATATACACCAACTTCTCGCCCTTGCGTGGCAAGAGTGTGCGATTGGTGGTTTTTTCCACCGGAGTCACATAGCGTTTGGCCTTGCTCTGCGCCAAGCCGTCGAGGGCTGCCACAGCAAGCACCACTGTCATCAATATGTAAACCAGTCTCTTCATCGTCGCCGTCAGGGTTGCTCAGTGGTTCGCATATATAGTTGCACCGACACCGCAGTGAGATTGGTGATGCGGTTAAATGGCATCGCCATCGAATCCACTAAGTGGTCGGTACACGAGTAATCGCTAATCTCGAAGGCATACACCACTCCACACTCGTTGGAGTCGAACATCGGCAAAACGTTGTAGTGTAGCGTTATGGTGTCGTTGTAGCGAGGGTCGCTGAGTGCCTCTTGGTCGTAGTGAATCACATATTTTGTCTCATCTACTGAGGTTCGCAGTGGCAGCGAGAATTGCGACACATTCCTGCCGCAACGCACTATCATGCTGTCGCCGGGCGCACCTATGCCATATACGCTGATGCTATCCACCGTTATGGCCCTCTGAGTGCTGCTCGAGTAGAGCTGGGCAAGCGGTATGCACGCTGTGCTGCTCTGACAACCGTCGCTGCCGCATGCGCCAAGCACCAGCAGCATCACTGCCGATGCCGCAAGCACTATTTTGCTCAATATTCTACTTCGCACTCCTATCATGACTTCTTACTTAATCTCTTCTTCTATCTCGTAGTGATTGCGCTCCTGCGAGTTGCGGGCTATCAGTTCGCCCACAAAGCCGGTGAGGAACAGCTGGGTGCCGAGTATCATCAGCGTGAGCGCTATGTAGAAGTATGGCGAATCGGTAACGAGGATATAAGGATTGCCTGCCCACATGTTATAGAGCTTGCTGCCGCCCACCACTATGGCTGCCAAGAAGCCGAGAATAAACATCAGGCTGCCGAGCAAACCGAAGAAATGCATGGGTTTAACGCCGAATTTCGACATAAACCACAGCGTGAGCAGGTCGAGATAGCCGTTCACGAAGCGGTCGAGGCCGAATTTGGTGGTTCCGTACTTGCGGGCTTGGTGATGCACCACTTTTTCGCCTATTTTCTTAAATCCGGCATTCTTTGCCAGATATGGCACATAGCGGTGCATGTCGCCATACACCTCGATGTGCTTCACCACCTTGTTGCGATATGCCTTTAAGCCGCAGTTGAAGTCATGAAGGTTGTGAATGCCGCTCACCTTGCGGGCGGTGGCATTAAACAGCTTGGTAGGAATGGTCTTCGAGAGCGGATCGTAGCGTTTTTTCTTCCATCCCGACACGAGGTCGTAGCCGTCCTCGGTAATCATGCGATATAGTTCTGGAATTTCGTCGGGGCTGTCTTGCAAGTCGGCGTCCATGGTGATTACCACATCGCCCTGCACGCGCTGAAAGCCAGTGTTGAGCGCCGGGCTCTTGCCGTAGTTGCGGCGGAAGCACACGCCCTTCATCGCCGGATTCTTGGCACTCAGCTCCTTTATCACTTCCCACGAATTGTCGGTACTGCCGTCGTTGATAAACAGCACTTCATAACTAAAGTTGTTCTCCGCCATCACGCGTTCTATCCATGCCGCCAATTCTGGTAGCGATTCTGCCTCGTTATACAGAGGCACTACTACTGAAATATCCATATATCGTTATGTTTCTGTAAAAAAATTCCTTTCGTATTAATCATTAATTCCGGCTCATGCCGCTGGGGCGGCTTCCGCTGCCCATGCGAGCTACTGCTGCCATTACGGCTGTGAGCAGCGCTCCGCTCATCAGAGTCGCCCACATCATCTGCATGGCAAACTGTATGGGTGTGGGCAAATCGCCATTCTTCACCGCCGCCTTCAGGGCTTGCACCATAGGGGTGCTTCGCAGGTCGGGCACTTGGTCGTAGGCTTTTATCGCCTCCTGAGCCATCTCATAGAGGTAGCCGGGATGCACATACTGCATCCACACATATATGGCGAGCCCCAAGATGATAGAAGCAAAGAAAAATATCGACACTCCCGATGAGAATATGCGCATATAGCTGCTCTGGCAGTCCTCATAGAGATATATCCCGCGCAGCATCCTATATAGCACTATCGGCACACCCACCATCATGGTGAGCGCAAAGGCTGCCACAAAGCTGCTGCCACCGCTATTCACCACCGCGAGATATAGCACCACCAGGTAGATGCCGAAATACGCTCCCTTGCGCGCGCCTATCTCACTCGTCGAGAGTAGTTCTTCTTTATTGTTATCTTTCTCGTTCATATCGGCACAAAGTTATTAAATCTCGCCGATATATTAAAATTATTCGCCCTACTCGCCCCAATTATTAACCCCATTTTGCATTTGCAACTCACTTTTTAGAGTTATATTTGCATCACGTAACACATACTAACGCATAACTTATGATTACCAACATACTCATCAGCGCGCTCGGACTTTTCGGCGCCACCATCATCGGATCCCTCTTGGGATTCACCATCAAGAACGTTCCTCACAAGTGGAACGACAGCATTCTGGGCTATTGTGCCGGAATTATGCTTGCCGCCTCGATTTTGGGCTTGATTATCCCTGCTGCCGACCTTGCCGAGCCTCGGCAGTGGTGGATTGTGCTCGTGGCTGTGATGGCTGGCGCGGCTTTCCTCAATGTGCTCGACCTCGTGACTCCTCACTTGCACCACATCACCGGAGTAGATGAAGAACAGCACGCCAACAATTCCACCATCAACCGAGTGATGCTGTTCGTGATGGCTATCGCCATTCACAAACTCCCCGAGGGAATGGCTGCCGGCGTGGGATTCAACAATACCGCCGACCTGGGCAACGCCTGGGCTGTGTCGATGGGCATTGCTCTGCAAAACATCCCCGAGGGAATGGTGGTAATATCGCCGCTTCTGCTCGCCGGAGTGTCGCGACTGCGCACTTTCGCCCTGGCTTCGGCTATCGGACTCATCGAAATCATTGGCGTGGTGCTGGGCTATGCCCTCGGCTCTATATCGCTCACTCTGCTGCCCTCGCTCCTCGCTTTTGCCGGCGGAGCCATGCTCTATGTGGTGAGCGACGAGATGATTCCCGAAACTCACGCCCACGGCTATCAGAAGCAAGCCACCTACGCCCTGCTGCTCGGTTTCCTCACCATGCTTTTCGCCGAACGGCTATTCGCCTAATCGCCACTGCATCAACGGCATCGCACAGCCTCGGCATATTTTTTTCATTCTTCCATATAAAAAACATTTTTTCGATTTTGGTGATTTGAAAAAATGGCAGTAATTTTGCACCATATTTTTCAAACACAAAAAAAATTCAGAATTCGTATGGGAGGCTTTTTTGGTACTGTAAAAAAATCAAGTTGCATCGCTGATTTATTTTACGGCACAGACTACAATTCTCATCTCGGAACCAAACGAGGTGGTATGGCAACTTACGACAGCGCTACCGGTCGCTTCAATCGTTCGATACATAATCTTGGAAACAACTATTTTCGCTCTAAATTCGACGACGAATTGAGCAAATTCACCGGAAACTCGGGTATAGGCGTTATCAGCGACAACGACCCGCAACCTATTGTCTTCAACTCTCATTTAGGCAAATTCGCCATCGTCACCGTAGCGAAAATTCATAATATTCAGCAACTCGAGGAAGAATTGCTCAATAAGAATCACCACTTCGCCGAACTCAGCGCCGGCGACGTTAACCCCACCGAACTCATCGCCCTGCTCATAACCGAAGGCAAAGACTTCGTAGAAGGCATCGAGAACGTCTATAACAAGATAGAAGGCTCTTGCTCTCTGCTCCTGCTCACCGAAAACGGCATCATCGCCGCACGCGACAAACTCGGCCGAACCCCTATAGTGGTGGGCAAGAAAGACGACGCTTTCGCCGTATCGAGCGAATCGAGCAGTTTTCCTAATCTCGAATACGAAATCCACAGCTTCATAGGTCCCGGCGAAATTATTCACATAACCGCCGACGAGGTTATTCAGCTGCGCAAGCCCAACGAGGAAATGCAAATCTGCTCATTCCTCTGGGTATATTACGGATTCCCAACCTCATGCTACGAAGGTCAAAACGTGGAAGAAGTGCGATTCAGAAGCGGCTACGAAATGGGTCTCACCGACGACAGCGAGGTAGATTGCGCCTGCGGAATCCCCGACAGCGGTGTTGGCATGGCTCTGGGATATGCCGAAGGCAAGGGCGTGCCCTACCACCGCGCAATTTCGAAATACACCCCGACTTGGCCTCGAAGCTTCACACCAAGCAACCAAGCCATGCGCAACCTCGTGGCTAAGATGAAACTCATCCCTAACCGTGCAATGCTCGAAGGCAAACGCCTGCTCTTCTGCGACGACTCAATAGTGCGCGGCACTCAGCTCAGCGACAACGTGAAGGTGCTCTACGACTACGGCGCTCGCGAAGTGCACATGCGCATCGCTTGCCCTCCACTCGTATATGGCTGCAAATACCTCGGCTTCACCTCATCGAAGAGCGACCTCGAACTCATAACACGCAAAATCATAGGCGAACTCGAAGGCGACCCTAACGCCAAACTCGACCGCTACTCCACCACCGGCTCACCCGAATACAACGCCATGGTAGAAGTAATACGCAAGCGTTTCGGCTTAACATCGCTCAAATTCAACACCATCGAGACCCTCGTAAAAGCCATAGGCCTGCCCAAGTGCAAGATCTGCACCCACTGCTTCGACGGCTCAAGCCACTTCTAAGCCGCCCAAGCCCCACAGGCAAATCATATAAAAAAAAGTCGTAATAACCAGCCCCCAAAAAGGCAATTATTACGACTTTTTTCATTATTTCTGCACCCCACCCAATCACCCAATTAGCGAGGATTTCTGCTTATACTTTATGTAAATGGGATATAGTGAGCTTTCGAGGTTGATTGAGGCGAACAATCATTTACGCTCACCCTCAATTTCTGCTATCGTGCGTTCAACAACCTGCTTCAGTTGATATGTAGCTATGCCCAAGGGCTTTTGAATATCTTGCAACGACCATTCTACTATCGTCTTATCTGTAGATTTGCAAATAAGCAAACCGATTGTAGGATTGTCAGTTTCACCTTTCATCAGCTTATCTACAGCTGTAACATAAAAATTAAGTTTACCTACAAATTCCGGAATAAACTTGATTGCTTTAAGTTCCACAACCACAAAACGGTGTTGTGGTATATGGTAAAACACCAAGTCTGGGAAGAATACCTGACCTTCTGGCATTTGCAATTCCATTTGACGCCCCACGTATGAAAAACCCTTGCCCAATTCTAAAAGGAATTGGGTGATATTGTGTGCCAAAGCATTTTCTAAATCCTTTTCTTTCTTTACCTCCTCAGCAGTTATAAAGCTGAGGTCATACTCCTTTTTCAACAATTCATTTGCCGATTTACTTTGAGATGCCGGCAAAGTCTGTTTGAAATTTGTAATCGCAGCGCCTTGCGCTAAGAATAGGTTAGCTTCTACTTGGTGTTCTAACAATGCTCGGCTCCACCCTTCCGTCACGACCTTATCAATATAGAAAAGAGCTTCTTCAATTGTCTTACATTTGGAAATGATGTATACATGATGCTTCCATGGAACGATGCCAAAATTGTCCGGCATCTCCAATTGGCCACCAACTTGGTGGCTTTTTGTAAAGTTCTCATAATAAAAGGCATACCACTGTTTCATATACTTTATATTAGTATATGAAAAGCCTGTTTGATCAGGAAAGGCTTGGCGCATATCCAAGGCAAATTGCTTCACTATACCAGTACCCCATCGTTCTTCAGCCCGCAGAGCAGCCAAATCACGGCCAATACTCCAATAAAACTCTAGCATGAACGTATTGACACGTATCGCCGCCTTAACCTGGCTTTGGGAAAACCGGTCTTTTACTTCTGACAGCCATTCAACATATCCTTTGTCGGCTAACACACCATCACGATATACAAACGATGGCCGACAGTTGCTATTTTCTTTATTGTTCTTATCTTCCATATTTGAGAATAATACTTATGATAACATTACAAATCCCCCCAAGAGGCAATTATTACGACTTTTTTCATTATATCACCCCACCCAATCACCCAATTAGCGAGGATTTCTGCTTATGCTTCATGTAAATGGGATATAGTGAGCTTTCGAGGTTGATTGAGGCGAACAATCATTTAC
>CALZAF010000095.1 GCA_945612775.1 uncultured bacterium
TCCTCGTCGTCCTCTTGGTCTTCGTCGCCTTCACCGTCAAGCTGTTCCAAGTTTTTTTTGTATTCCATATCCTCGGGAGTGGGATTCCACTCCTTGAGTTTCAGTTTATCGCCAACCTTTTCGAAATGCATGGCAAAGTCGGCGTTGCTTTCTAAAAGTTTGATATATGACCCATATTCACGCTTTGAGCAAAGCGCCGAAATGTCGCTATAGCTAAGCATAGAACCTTCATGGCGGAAGATAAATGACATAGCAATGGCAGCAAACGTGCGCAGCTGCATGGAGCAATCCACTTTGTAGAAGCGGTAGTACTTGCCCTCTAAGTGGCTACATACCTCATTCTGCAACTCTTCGTAGGTTATCTGACCGTCCTTAAATCGCAGGTACTGCGTCAGCAGATGGGCATGCAATGGCTCAACTTTACCGAGTGTGGCGCGATAGTCGTAGTCGGCATTAAGCGCCACCGCATGCAAGAAATCACCAGAAGGAGCAAAGCATAACCCGGAATGAGCAATGTCGTAGTGCTGTTCTATCAAGCCCAATCCCCCGAGGCAAGCTATCTCGTCGTTAAAGACATACAGGTCGATGACACTGCAGCCTAAATTCTCAGCCAATTCTTTTCTGGAGAGCCTCTCACCGTCGATAATGGTGGTGAGTATCACCGCTTGGGCACGAGTAATGCGCAGGCGTCGGCACAACTCCGCCACTTCCTTAGGGGCTATCTTTTTGTAGTTCAATAGCCCCTTTGCTTCTTTTTCTTTCGAAATCTTTGCCATTAACATGGTGATTCGTTGATCTCTCACTGCAACTGTTGTATTTCTCATAATTTTATCCTCCATTTTTTTCCTAATACTATTTTTATTAACCTATCCGTGTAATTCAAAGCATTAAATTAGCCTCATTATGTGTTTCATTTTATTCAGCCCATTATTTTCCCAGGGCAACCTTCCCGGAATAATTGACTTTCCATACTCTCGACTTAAAAAATTGATTTAATGATTTATAAACTACACACTTTGCTCGATTTTGTGCAATCTTGGAGACTACAGCGGTTGGTTCAACGCCCTATCGCATATTCGCGCAGGACTAACACAATCCGAACTAAAATGTAACTTCACATATACCCCCTAAACCTAAAAAGGGGACAGAATTTAGGATAAAAAAGACCACCCACCACTCAAGTATTTCACTTAGCCCACCGCCCTAACGGAGCTAATGTGTTATGTCCTCAAGATGTGAGCATTCTCACGAGTCGTCGGATTATTCATTGAGCACCACCCCTTTTGTGATGGTTTGTCCCGCCGAAATTCCGACCTTAACAACAAGCGACAAAACTATTCTCTTACCGCAAATCGCTAAGATTCAACAAAGTTTTTATTGGTTATACATTCAGTGAAAACTCTCTCTATGCAGAAGAACTCTGCTCTCATTGGAAAACTATTTCATTCCTATTGGTGCCTACTATTTTTCAACACGCCACAAATATAGATGAAATTTTTCATATATGAAAAAATTTCTTAATCATTATTTGAAAATTTTCTTTTTTCTCGTTCATGCGTTTTTCTTTTAATCATGACGCAAAATTAACACAAATCCGCCATAGAACTATAATTTTTTATACCTGGCTTTAGCAAATGAGAGCCTGACGGGCATCTGCCACCTAACTGAATATTTCACTCAGTTCCGCCAGATCGTACTTGCCCCAACTCCCCAGCCCACGCAGCAAAAAGCGACGGTGACGGGCTGCGCGCCCGCCACCGTCTTGCGAAAAAACGATAATTATGTGTGGAGCCTAATTTTCCCTATGTCTTAACAGGCTGTAACGCCCGTAGGCTGCCTCATCAGGCATTGATTATGCTTGCTATAAGCGCCACGCTCATGCACAAGCTTGAAATTATAATTGTAGCTATCATCGTTATGCAGTTTGAAATGATTCTTTATATGGCTTGTAGGCCACGAAGATAATCGCAAGCAGATTTATCACAAATAATGCGCCGAAGGCTATCTGTGCTGCAAGTTCTGGCATTATCAGCCGTATGCCGTTCATGTCGCCCCCACCCACGTATTTATATATTATCGATAAGTATAGCGGGTCGAGCAGCAGCATTACCATTGTGCCATACCAGCCGAGGGTGCGAATGTAGGTGCTCTTAAAGGCGCAAATGCGATGTCGCAGCAGCACAAGCACCCATCCCACTATCAGTGTAGCCACTGCGCCCACCAGGCAGAAAATGCCCATCTGAACGTCGGTCATTGCTTCGTGATACACATCTATCTGTACGCCTAATCCCAAGAAGTTTATCGACTTGAACACTCCGAAATATAGTGCTGCCAAGGCATGCGCTCCTTCGTGAAACAAGAAGTAGGCTATCACTGCCACAAATAAGCATACATATTGTCTTACTTTCTTTGCCATATCTCAATCGGTTTTTAAAGATTTTTCTATCCCTATTTTTGCCAAGCGATGCTTTTGTCATCTCTCGGTATTGCAAAGTTAGCATCATTCTGCCTATATACAATAAAATATATATAGACAGGATGATTTTATAAACATCTAATTTACTGCGATTTACATATAGACAATATAGACAGCACACTAAAGTGCCATCAAAAAGGCATCGAGCGAAGTGCCTTGAGGCAGGCAATCGGGTTCTGCGGCAAGCAGACGGTTCTTTAGGCGCAGCTTCTGGCGCGACACCGATGTTGCCGACACTGCCATCACTCGTGCCATATCCTTCACCTCGAATTGCAGGCGAATGAGCATGCACAGCTGGCGATCTACTTCGGTGAGATTTGGGAATCGGTCATCGAGGCGATGCATATATCCATCGAAGCCTTTTTCTATCACATCGGCAAGCTGATTCCACTCGTCGGGTGTGAGAAATCGGGGTTGCTCCCGCAACTTTGCCACAAGCGCGTTATTGTTCACAAGTTCGCTGCTCAACTTGCCGCTACGCTGCTTATCGGTAGCCAACTGGGTCTGCAGGGTGGCTATCTCGCTCTGCATCTCTTGCTTTGCCTCGTTGAAGCGTGCTTCGGCTTGATTTAGGTGTTTTTTGCTGCTTTCGGCTTGTTCCTGGGTCTTGCGGAGTCGCTTGCCGAGCATGCGCACAAGCGCTATGGCGGCTATCAATATCACTCCGAGTGCCACAAGCAGCACGGTGCGCTGACTTCGAGCCTCGGCGCGAGCCTCTTGCTCTTGCTCCTGCCCGAGTAGCGCCTCATTTTTAGCCACCTCCACGGCTTGCATCTCTTTTTGCATACTGTCGCTCTGGCGATGATAGAGCGACATCAGCTCCACGGCCTTGGCATCGTCGTGCAGAAGGTCGCGATACACCATATATCTTACCTGAGTGGAGTTTTTGCGGGTCATCAGTCGAGCGCTATTGCGATTTTTGTCGGCATAATATAGCGCCGAGTCGGCATTTCCGAGTTTTCGGTGGGCATCGGCTATGCGGGTATATACCACTTCGGTCTTTCGCCTATGCAGATTGCGCTGCATCTCATCGATATCCTTTGCCACTATGGCAAATTGCAATGCTTCCTCGAGCATCTGGCTACGCGAATAGCATGCCGAAAGCTGCCCGGCCGCCTTACCTTGCTCTACGGGCATATTCCACGCTATGGCGTTGCGATAGGCTTGATTGGCATAATCTATGGCTGGACTCTTGTCGCCATCTTCACCGGCTAAGTAGAGGGCATTGTTCGATAGGTTAATCAGCGCTATTATCTGCTCTTTCTTCGAATCTGCCTTTACGGCTCGCTCGAGAAATCGCTCCAGCCACACCTTGGCCTCATCATGTCGGCCGCCATCGGTCATGGCAAGCCCGTAGCGGTGATAGAGCTGTGAGGCGAGCACATGGTCGTCGCACTGGTCGGCTTCTTTGCACCCTTTTAAGAGGTCGAGCACATGGTCGGCATTACTACCCACTTTCATCTCCTCGTGCACCACGGCGCGAAGGTAGTAGGCAAGCGCTCGGCGTCCATGGTCGTCACTGTTCATCACGAAATAGCCGAAACCCAGATTCACAAGCGAATCGGTGGTAATGGGCTGATAGCATCTATATAGGGTCCATGTCTTGAGCAAGCACCATGTAGCGTAGGCGTAGGCATCGTCATGGCTCGGCTCCGTCATCTGGCTGAGAAACGACAGCGCACTATCGGGCTGCGACACCACGAGGCTATCGAGGTGGCGCAGGTCATCGGGCAACGAACTGCGCGTATTGCGTCCGCACGATGCCATCAATGCACTGATTGATACTATCAGGTATATAATCCCCGCTTTTGCTGATTTCATATTCTCATTATTGACTACCTTCTGTTCAGTTTCTTCACAAAGGTAATCTTTGGTGGGCAAAGATGCAAAAACATGGAAATAAAATCCATCAATCAGCACTTTTCTGCACACATTTTGTAACTTCGGCGGGTATCGGATGTCACTATCACATTCCGCAAACTGCTATTTCAGCAATTTAGCTCGCACATACATGCCCGGGCGGAAATCGCTGCGCACGGTGCTAACCTCGGCATATACCTTCACCGAATAGTCTTTGGAATCCACAGCTTGGTCGATTGCCACTATCTTTGCTGCAAAGGTTTCCTTGCCCATGCCGTTTACTCTAAACTCTACCTTGCCGCCTATTTTCATTAGGTGAAGGTCTTTTTCATATACGGTTAGTTGCAGTAGTATGCGGCTCTTGTCGATAATGTCGCATATTGGTTCGCCCACTTCGAGATACTTGCCCAAATTGGCATTCATATTGGTCACGAAACCGCTCACTGGTGCCACCACTGGCAGATATGGCTTTATGCCGCTTGTGGCAAGTTCTTTGGCTTCGATGCCGAGTGTGGCGAGGCGCGATGCCGATGCATCTACGCGGCTTTTCATCGACAGGTAATCGGCTTTGGCTTGCTGGGCGCGCTTCTGCGATGCTGCATCTTGCTCCACAAGCGTGCGCTGGCGCTGATATTCTTTCTCGAGGTATTCAAGCTGCGCCGACGCTTCGAGATAGGTCTGCTGAAGCTCTATGTACTCGGGATTATCTATCATAGCCACCACCTTGCCGCGGCTAACTGCCGAACCTGGCATTACGTTGAGCGCATGCACCTTGCCGCCCATGGTGAGCGACAGGGTCACTTGCTTCGAGGGCGACACCACCATCAGACCGTTGAATGTGGGCGAATTGGCCACATTTGTAGCGCCTGTCACGGCATCTATTTCCACACTATCGGACTCCGATTCGGTTACTACTTCGGCTTTTGCCTCTTCTGACTCTGATTCGGCAGTGGTTTCGCCTGTTTGGGCTTGCGTACAAGCAGCAAGCGCCAACATTGCTGCCGAAACTAAATATATATAATTGCGTTTCATGTCGTTATATGTAGTTTTGCTAATTTGTTATCGATATGGTGATTAATTCTCGGTATAAAGTTCAAGTTCGAGCAGCATCACATTATATTCGTGAACGGCATCTACATACGATTTGCAGATGTCGTTGGCGGTAGTAATGCTGTGCAGCAGCTCCACTATGCCGGTTTCACTTTCCTTATAGAGCATCATGGCATTTCGCTGCAATTCGTCGGCTTGCTTGAGGGCATCGCCGGTGTAATAGTCGATGGTTCGCTGTTGGCGCTCTAACTGCAGTCGGAGCTCATCTACGCGGTTGCGGAGTTTGAGGCGATTGTCCTCGGCATCCCATTGGGCGATGTTTGCCTCGGCGCGTGCCTGCTTCACCCTGCTCTTCTGCGGGAAAAACACTATCGGCACTGCCACGCCCACGCTCCATGAGTTCAAACCCGAGAGTGGCTCTATCTTCTGGCGCGAATAGCCCACCGATACTTCGGGGAAAAAGCGGCTTCGCTCCACATCAACTGCCTTGCGCTTGACTTCTACCTGCGAATCGAAGTAGCCGATATGAGCCTGCGAGAGGTTGTAGCTTTCGGGCAAATCCATCATCGCAAGGTTGCCGTCGATGGGTTCCACAGCATCGTTGCTGAAGCATGCCCAAGCAAAGCGTTTGGCGGCGATGCGCACATCGTCGGCTGCCTGAAGCACCTTGGTGCGTGCTTCCGACGCCATTGTTGCCATCATGCGATACTCGAGCTGATTGATGTCGCCCTGCAGCAATCGCAATTCGCCGCTTTTCTGTAACTGGCTGGCAAGCGAATCTTGCATCTCGCTCAGCGACAGCACGCTCACGGCATGCTGATAGTCGGTCCAGGCACGTTTCACCTCGGCAACTATCTCTTTTGTCACCAATTCACGATAACGCTCTCCGTTCGCCACTTGTACATTCACGAGGCTGTTCTTATAGAATGGCGTAAGCAGCGACCCGAGCGACTGCTCCACCGAGAGTTCGTTGTCGTGCTTGAATTCGCCGTTCAACTGTCCCCAGGAGTAGGTAACTTGCGTTGGAGCCAATTCCCACGACTCGCCTTTAGTGGCGCGAATGCGTGCTATGTCGCTATCCACCGAATGCAGCCTTGGCGAACCAGCCAAAGCCATATTGATGGCTTCATCGAGTGTAACTTTCTGCGGTTGCTGGGCGAATGCCGATAGCGGCATCATCGCCAACACTATCGCCAGTGCTGCCACTCCACCGATGCGGCGCTTCTTTACGCGGCGCATAGTGGCTGGCATGCCATTCACAAGGCGGTAGAACGCCGGTATGATGAGCAGCGTGAGCACTGTTGACACTATAAGTCCGCCTATCACCACCGTGGCGAGTGGTCGCTGCACCTCGGCACCTGCCGACGTGGCTATTGCCATAGGCACAAAACCGAGCGATGCCACTAGTCCGGTGAGGAACACTGGGCGAAGCAGTTGCTTGCATCCGCGTCGTATTATCTGATTGGTGCACATTTTATATTTGCCTTGTTTCTTCATATCGTTGAAATGATTTATCATCAAAATACCGTTAAGCACAGCCACACCGAATAGGGCTATGAATCCCACGCCTGCCGAGATGCTGAATGGCAGTCCGCGAAGCCACAGAGCCAAAATGCCGCCGATGAGCGACAGTGGCACCGTAGAAAACACCACAAGCGAATAGGTCACGCTGCGGAATGCGAAGAATAGCAGCAGCAATATGAGCAACAGCGCTATAGGTATCACTATCATAAGTGTGCGGATGGCATTTTGCAGATTTTCGAACTGTCCGCCGTATTCGAAGTAATAACCCGGTTTGAGTTTTATGTTTTTATCCAGAATTTCGCTGATTTGGTTCACCACTTGCTGAATATCGGCGTTTCGCACATTCACACCTATCACTATGCGGCGCTTTGTGGCATCGCGATTAATCTGCAGAGGGCCATCTACGAGGTCGATTGTTGCCACTTCGCTAACCGGCACTTGCAAGCCGTCGCAAGTGCGCACATACAAGCGATTGAGGTCCAAATCCTTTACCTTGTCGTTGTCGAGGCGTACCACAAGGTCGAATCGGCGCTCGTTCTCAAACACCACTCCGGCTGCCTCGCCTGCGTAGGCTGTGCGGATTATGTCGTTTAGTTCTTCAATATTGATTCCGTAACGAGAAATCTTGGTGCGATCATATTTCACCACAAGCTGTGGCAATCCCATGGCTTGCTCCACTATAACGTCGCTCGCACCCGGCACTTTCGACACATATTTTGCCGCCTCTTTGGCACGGGCATAGAGTTCTTCCATATCCTCACCATAGAGTTTGATGGCTATATCGGCCTTCGCGCCTGTCATCAATTCATTGAAGCGCAACTGTATGGGCTGGCTGAAGTTAAATTCTGCTCCCTTCACGTCATCGAGGGCTTCTTTCATCTTTTCCACCATCTCGGCGCGGCTCGATGCCGAAGTCCATTCCTTAAATGGCTTCATCACTATCATCACATCGGCATCTTCCACCGACATCGGGTCGGTGGGCACTTCGGCTGTGCCTATCTTTGCCACCACATGCTTCACTTCGGGAAATTTCTGCTTGAGCACGCGCTCGGCATCGAGTGAGATGTCGATGCTTCGGGTGAGCGAACTACCTGCAGGCAGGGTCATCTGCATTGCAAAGTCGCCTTCGTCGAGCGTCGGAATAAACTCGGCGCCGAGTCGGACAAAGAGCAACAGCGATGCCGCCAGCAGGGCAAAGGCGCATGCCAAGGTGGTCCAAACGCGGCGCATACAAGCGCCCAATAGTCGGTCATATACTTTCGTGAGCCATCCGAAAAAGCGGTCGGCAAAGGTGGGCTTCATCACCACCTTGCGCTTTAGGCACAATGTTGCCATCATCGGCACATAGGTGAGCGATAGCACCAGCGCTCCTATGATGCAGAACACCAGGGTCTGCGCCATCGGGGTAAAATACTTGCCTTCGATGCCTGAGAGCGTCAATATCGGGAAGAATACTATGAGAATTATCAGCACTTCGAAGTCAGAACTCTTCACCACCTTCACTGCGCCTGCCTCAACTTCTTCGTTCATCTCAGCGGCTGTGAGGGTCTTGCCTGCAAGCCGTTTGCCATAGATATGTGCCAATATGCCCTCAAGTATCACTATCGAGCCATCCACCACTATACCGAAGTCGATAGCGCCAAGACTCATCAGATTGGCTGAAACGCCAAAAATGCGCATCATGATAAAGGCAAACAGCATGGCGAGCGGAATCACCGATGCCACTATCAAGCCGGAGCGAATGTCGCCCAAAAATATGATTAGCACCAGAAATACTATCAATGCACCCTCTAAGAGGTTGAATATCACAGTAGATATGTTTCGGTTTACGAGTTCGGAGCGGTTGAGATATGGCTCGATAGTCACACCTTCGGGCAGAATCTTCTGCACCTTTGCCACTCGTTCTTCGAGGGTCTTGGTCACCACATTGGCATTCGCGCCCTTTAGCATCATGGCTATACCGCCCACGCACTCGCCTTCGCCATCGATGGTCATCGCACCGAAGCGTTTAGCCGAGCCAAAGCCCACCTTGCCTATGTCGCTGATGTGCACTGGCATGCCGCCGCGGTTGGTCACAACGATTTTCTCGATGTCCTTCATCTTTTCTATCATGCCTTCCGAACGGATATAATAGGCTTTACCCACCTTCTCGATGTAGCTGGCGCCGGTGTTCTGATTATTTTTGCTCAATGCCTCGAAAACGTCGCCTATGGTTATCTGCAAAGCACTCAGGGCGTCGGGGTCGATGGCTATCTCATATTGCTTCAGATTGCCGCCGAAGCTGTTTATCTCCACTATGCCAGGAATACCCGATAGCTGGCGCTTCACTATCCAATCTTGTATGGTGCGAAGCTCCATGGCATCATATTTGTCCTTATATTTTTCATCCACTCTGAGCACATACTGATATATTTCGCCCAGACCGGTGGT
>CALZAF010000096.1 GCA_945612775.1 uncultured bacterium
TTCCCATCAAAAACCGCCAAGCCAAACGGCGCTAATTGTGGTAAAATGTGCAAACAGCATAACGCCCTCGGCAGCTGACCTGAGTGCGACACATCAGCCAGAAATCCCCTTCGGAAGGATGAATAGCACAGATATCCTCAATAAAAGCACGGATTAGCGCATAATTTGTATGAGCTAATCCGTGATTAAATGCCTGTTATATCTGCGTGTTATTGAATAGCGATGTTATTTCAGCAGGTTGTTAATACCGTTGTTGACGGCGTCTTTTAGGTCTTGTTCGTCGAAGGTGGCGAATACTTTACCGAATGCTCCTACGCTGAGGTAGTAGTTCTTGCCGTCGAATTCGGCGCGTGATAGGCTTAATAGGTAGTAGTTGCAATACTCGAGGTTGTCGTCAACCACATTGCCTGCTACTGCCGAACCGAACATTGAGCCAACTTTGCCCACAAGGTTGAGAACAGCGTTGTCGGACTGCATATTTTGTTCGATAGCCGAACTAACCACTTGATTTACAGCTGCCACATGGTCTTCGCGCGAAGGGTTGGAAGCTGCGAGTGCCACAAGCACCACTACTAATACTATTAAAGTAAGAATCTTTTTCATCGTTTTTTTATTGTGTTATGCGTTTAATGGTGTAAAAGTACATCATTTCGGTAAAAATATAGAATGTTAGGTGTGAAAAATGTTGAATAATGGTTCAAAAACGGAATCCGTGAACTTATTTCATCGATAGTTTGAAGTCGTTGATGAGCGATTCGATGGCTGGATAGGCGGTGCGTATATCCTCGATGATTTCGCGTGGCGTTTTGTATTTTGGGCGAGGGGCAGTTTCCACTATTTGTATGTTCATGCCCACGAAGTCGTTCTGCAATTCGTCGCGAATGGCAGCAAGAATCTCGGTAATGTCCTGGTCGAAAATGCTTTTTTGCACTTCGCTAACTCTGATTTCAAACACGTTTTGCGAAGTGAGTGTAGGTTGGGTCATTCCCATGGCGCTGATGAGCATGCGGCGGTGTGGGTGATTGCGGATAAAGTTGTTCCAAGCTGCGGTGAGCATATCTTGATTGAACACGGCGTTGCGCACGCGTGCCGGACCTTCGCTCTCTTTCTCTTTAGATGTTGCGCTGTCGAATCGCAATGTCTGTTTGGTGTTGAATCGGTGCACTCCGCTGCTTGCTATGGGGTCGAAGCGCGAATGTGACTCCTGTTGAGCGGCAGGTTGTGCTGCGGGAGCAGCGCTCTGCCCCTGTGCCGAGGCACGAGGAGCAGTAGGCTGTGGTGCTGATTGCTGAGGCGCTGCCTGCTGTGCGGTTGGCTGCGCTATAGAGCGTAATGGCACTCCACCACCGCCGCCCGGAGTGGGTGCTGGCGCTGGAGCGAGCAGTTGACATATCTTTATCAGAGTCAGTTCTACGAGGAACTGCTTATTGGTGGCAGTGGGATAATTCAGGTCGCAGGTGTTGCAGAGGTCCATAGCCACATAATACCAACGAGGGTTGAGCGAAACGGCTTGTTTGGCAAATTCCTCGGCGAGTTCATCGCTCATTTCGAGCAGAGATCGGGTGCGAGGGTCGTAAGCCACCATCAAGTCGCGCAAGTGCTGTGCAAGACCGTTGATGAAGAACTTAGAGTCGAATCCGTGGTCGCGCACTTCTTTATAGATGAGCAGCGCCTCGGGCACGTCGCCCTTCTTAAATGCCTCGATAAGGCGGAAATAGTAGTCGTGGTCGAGCACATTGAGGTTAGCGATGGTGCTCTGGTAGGTGATATTCCCCTCCGAGGCGGCAGCCACTTGGTCGAAAATCGATAGTGCGTCGCGCATAGCGCCGTCGGCCTTCTGCGCTATCACATTCAGTGCAGCGCCTTCGGTCTTAATGCCTTCTTGCTCGGCTATGTATTGCAGTTGGCTCACTATGTCTTGAGTGGTGATGCGGGCGAAATCGTAGATTTGGCATCGGCTCAAGATGGTGGGTATAATCTTATGCTTCTCGGTGGTAGCCAAGATGAAGATGGCGTGAGCAGGTGGCTCCTCGAGGGTCTTCAGGAAGGCGTTGAATGCAGCCGACGATAGCATGTGCACCTCGTCGATGATATACACGCGATATTTGCCTATTGGGGGCGGAATGCGCACCTGGTCGATAAGGTTGCGCATGTCGTCAACCGAATTGTTTGATGCGGCGTCGAGTTCTACAATGTTGTAGCTGTGCTGCTCATTAAATGCCTTGCACGATTCGCACTCGTTGCAAGCCTCGTGGTCGGCGGTGGGATTGAGGCAGTTGATGGTCTTGGCAAAAATGCGCGCGCAAGATGTCTTTCCCACGCCTCGAGGTCCGCAGAATAGATAAGCGTGCGCCAAGCGAGCGTTATCGATTGCCGACTTTAAGGTATGGGTAAGAGCCTGCTGACCTACTACGCTACGAAATGTAGAGGGGCGGTATTTTCGGGCTGATACTATATAGTTTTCCATTAGGTACAAAATTACTATATTTTTTTCATTTTTTGAGCCATTTGGAGCATCAGTTTTGCGGGATAAGCGTTTTCATCGTTTTGCAATCCATTCGGCTATGTCGCTCAGCACGGCAGGGTCGATGGTCTGCTCTATTTTGCCATATTCCAAGCCGGGGGCGCTGCATTGCTGCATCAGATGGTTGTGCTGGGGATATACTTTTAGTTGCAGTTTCTTGCCTCGATAGTATTGCTCAAGAGCTTGGCTGTTGAGGTCAGCCGACACCTGCACGTCGTGCTTGCCGTAGAGGGCAAAAACCGGGCAGCGCACTTGCTGCAAGTCGGCGGCGGGATTGTAGCGCACGAAGTGGATATACCACGGCGAGGTCATTGCTGCAAGTTGGTTGTTGATGCCAATCTTCTGCGCCGGTGTGGCTCCTTCGTAGAGTATTTGGCGCAAATTGTTGCGTAGGGCATCTGTGTCGTCGATGCTGTCGATGGAGGCATACACTCGAGCCATCTTTTGCTTCTCGGCATCGCCGAAGGTGGCACCGGTGGCTTTGGCTACATCCTCACTTTGTGCCAACAGCGTAGCCGAACCCTTTATCACAGGACCCGAAATCGACACGATAAACGCAATGTCGGATCTGTGTTGTGCAGCAAGCATAACGGCTATCATGCCGCCTTCGCTGTGACCTATTACGCCTATTTTCTTCTTGTTGATTTCGGGCACGGTCTGCAAGTATCGCACTGCTGCGAGGGCATCGTCGGCAAAATCGACTGTGGTGTTGTCGGCACTGCCCGCCGACGACTTGCCTGCGCCGCGGTCGTCGTAACGCAGCACGGCTATGCCTTGACGGGTTAGATAGTCGGCAATCACGGCAAACGGCTTGTGCCCCATTATCTCCTCGTCGCGATTCTGCGTGCCGCTGCCCGTTACGAGCACCACTGCGCTGAGTTTTTTCTTGCCTTTAGGTAGTGTGAGCGTGCCGGCGAGCGTGGCGCCTTGGCTCGTGAAAGTCACTTCGCGCTCCTCGTAGGGGAACGGCGGCTTGGGCGTCTGCGGACGGCTGAGATATGGGCTGCTGTCGGTAAATTCAAATGTTATGGGTAGCTGTCCAAGTCCTTGTCGGAATGTGCCTTGCAGAGTATTCTTCTCGGCGTTGAATTTTAGGTCGAGGCTTGCGCCGATTCGCCTCACCTGCACATACGCCTTGTCGGCGGCAAGGCACACCGAGTCGCAGGCTATGTCGAGAGCCATCTGGTCGGGCGAGTCGAGCCACGCTGTGTTCTCGTCAGCGATGCGCAGCACGAGTGTCAGCTGCTTTGCGCCGAGGTTGAGCATTCCGGTCCACTTGCCGGTGAGCGAGTGGGCATGGGCGGTTATCGCCACGCAGGCTGCTATAGCCATGGAGATGAGGTGTCGTTTCATAAGGGGGATATTTAGAGGTTAAAATTCTACAAAACTCAGAGGCATAAGTGCCTTGATGCTATCGAGCACATACACTTCGTGGCGGCCGCAAAGAATTATCTCGATGGGCTGCTTGCCTATGGTTTCGTATTCCAAGATAGCTTGTCGGCAATGGCCGCATGGCGAGATGGGCGTTTCCACAAAATCGCCGTCGGTAAATGCCGCTATCACCAGTTTCTTGAATTTTACGCCTGGATAGTTGGCGCCGGCGTAATAGATTACGCTGCGTTCGGCGCAAGTGCCTGATGAGAATGCTGCATTTTCCTGGTTCGACCCTGTGAGAATTTTGCCGTTTTCGAGTAGCAGTGCCACGCCCACATTGAAGTGGCTATAGGGCGAATAAGCCGTTTTTGTGGCTTCTTTTGCCATATCGGTGAGTTTTTTATCCTCTGCAGTTAGTTCTGAATAAGAGTAAACTGCTATCTTTGTAGTCAAATTTATTTCTTTCATGATTTATCAGATTTTACGCAAATATATCGATATTTTTTCAAATATCGTTTCGCAAAAGGCTTTTTGCTCTATTATTTTGGCGATTTTGATGACCAATTCGCCTTTGGCAGATGCTCAAGAGCGTCTGTCGGCTAAGTATCTCAACTATATCGACGAGTATAAGGACATCGCCATCGAGCAGCAGCGCTTGCATGGCATCCCTGCCAGCATCACTCTGGCGCAGGGCTTGCTCGAGAGCCAGGCGGGATTTAGCCGACTCGCCACTGCGGGCAACAATCACTTCGGCATTAAGTGCACCGACTGGGATGGCGACACCATTCGCCACGACGATGATGCCCGCCAGGAGTGTTTTCGCAGTTATGCCTCGGCTGCCGAGTCCTACAACGACCACTCGCTCTTTTTGAAGCGCAAACGCTATCAGCCGCTCTACGACCTCGCCATTACTGATTATAAAGGTTGGGCTAAAACGCTCAAAAAGTGCGGCTATGCCACCGATCCGAAATATTCCGATAAACTCATTGGCATAATCGAGACCTACGAGCTGTTCCAGTACGACGACGCTAAGTATCAAGCCTCAAAGATGATGGCTGATGCCACTCCTAAGCCCGAAAAGAAGCCGAAACAGCAGCCTCGAAAGGTGGTGGAAGATGACAAGAAGGCTCTTGAAAGCGACGTGGAGAATATGCTCGCAGCGGAGATTGGGCAGCAGCACGTGGTGCGCCGCCGCTGGGGATTGTACTACGTCACAGCGCGTGAGGGCGATACGTTTACTTCGCTTGGCAAGGAACTCGATGTGAAGCCCGACAAACTGGCTAAATTCAACGATATGAGCAAGAAGGATGCCATTGCTCCGGGCGATGTGATTTGGCTTGAGACAAAGGCGAAGAAGGCATCGGAGGAACATAGCGAACACCTCGTTACCGAAGGTGAAACCTTACATTCGGTGGCGCAGTATTATGGCATTCAGCTTAAAAGCCTCGCCAAACTCAATAAGATAAAACCCGATGCCGCTATAGCACCGGGTAGTGTATTGATGCTGCGCTAAAACTCTCGTTTAGACCGCAGTAGTAGATATTCTCAAAGACTGTGCTTTTTAACTCAATCGTTGAGCGAGATTGCTGATAGTCTCGCTTGCCTTTTGGCGCTCGTAGAGTATGCCGTACATGGCATCGAGTATAGGCATATCCACGCCGTAAGTCTCGTTGATGAGGTGCATGCATCGAGTGGCGTAATAGCCCTCTGCCACCATTTCCATCTCCATCATGGCTGCCTTTACCGAGTAGCCGCGTCCTATCATCGACCCGAAATTGTGGTTTCGGCTAAAGCGCGAATAGCATGTCACCAGCAAGTCGCCCAGATATGCCGAGTCGCAGATGTTGCGCTGTGCATGTGGACAGGCTGTGTCTTCAAATCGCTCCATTTCGCGAATGGCGTTCGACACGTAGGTGGCAAGGAAATTATCGCCGTTTTTCAAGCCGTGGAGTATTCCTGCGCCTATGGCATACACATTTTTAAGCACACCGGCATATTCTATGCCTTCGATGTCGCACGATAGCACGGTTTTCATCTTTGCACTCTCGAGTTTGGCAGCAAAGGCTTGAGCCTTCTCGAAGCACTGCGAAGCCACGGTGAGGTAGCTCAGTCGTTCGAGCGCCACCTCCTCGGCATGGCAAGGTCCGCTTGCCACGAGCAGATTCTCGGGTGCTACGCCAAACTGGCGGGTCATATATTGCGTGATGAGCATATTCTCGTCGGGCACGATACCTTTGATGGCGTTTACCACATGCTTCTGACTGATGTCCTCGGTGATATTCGCCATGTGGCTCTTGAAGTAGGGCGAAGGCACTGCGAGGAGCAGCGTGTCGGCAAGGCGGCAAGCCTCGTTGATGTCGTGAGTGAAATAGATGCGCGAGGTGTCGAACTTCACGTCGCTGAGATACACGGGATTGTGGCCTGTGGCTTTGAAACACTCAATGCGGTCGGGGCGGCGCATATACCAAATGATGCTCTCATTGTTGTTGAGCATCAGTTTTGCGAGGGCTGTTGCCCAACTTCCTCCACCCATTACGGCTATTCGGCCGGGAAAATTGTTAGTCATAGATATAGAAACAGCGTTTTTGTGCTTAATCGCCTATTTAGGAGGCTCCGTGCCTCAAAAAACGGCGATCAGCTTAGTTATTAAAGCGTTATTTTAGAGTAATAATATTGACTTTTATGATTTTGTTCAATTTGAGCCTCATTGGGAGAGCCAAATTATAACTTTTGCCGCCTGCATAGGCAGCGTTGGTGACTTTTTTTAATGTCAAAGGGTGTACCAGCAAATAGGTTGGCACACCCTTATGGCATTTATGCTTGTTTTTTATTGCTTATTCTTCGGTCTGTGTGGTTTCGGCGGCCTTTGCTATCCACGAAGAAACAGCGTCGAGAGTTGGGATTTCCCAGTCGAGCTTGTATTTCTTGTTGAGGTCGAAAAGCATCTGGCGCAACTTCTGGCCGCTTAGGCTGGCAATCGAAGCCACTGTGAGGTAGCCGAGCGATTGAATGCCAGGCACCCAGTCGGCAGGCATGCCCAGAGCGGTGAAGGCTTCCACCTTGTCGCGAGGAGCCACCTTTTCGGGACGCATTTGTGGGAAGAACAGCACTTCCTGAATGTAGGTCTTGCCAGTCATGAGCATCACCAGACGGTCGATGCCGATGCCGATACCCGATGTGGGAGGCATACCATATTGCAAAGCGCGAAGGAAGTCTTGGTCGATAATCATAGCCTCGTCATCACCCTTGTCGGCAAGGCGCATCTGCTCGATGAAGCGCTCTTCTTGGTCGATTGGGTCGTTAAGCTCTGAGTAAGCGTTGGCAAGTTCCTTGCCGTTTACCATAAGCTCGAAGCGCTCGGTAAGGCCCGGCTTCGAACGGTGCTTCTTGGTGAGCGGACTCATCTCCACTGGATAGTCGGTGATGAAGGTAGGCTGGATAAACTTGCCTTCGCAAGTCTCGCCGAAGATTTCGTCGATGAGCTTGCCCTTACCCATGGTTTCGTCGGTTTCGATGCCGAGTTTGTTGGCGATTTCGCGTATCTCTTCTTCGCTCTTGCCCTCGAGGTCGTAGCCAGTCTCCTCCTTGATGGCTTCAAGGATAGGCAAGCGGCGATATGGCGCCTTAAAGCTAACGAGATTGCCGTCGATCATACATTCCGGCTTGCCGTTAACCTCAGTACAGATAGTCTCAAGCAAATTTTCGGTGAAGCTCATCATCCAGTTATAGTCCTTATATTGAACGTAAAGTTCCATACAAGTGAATTCGGGGTTGTGAGTGCGGTCCATGCCCTCGTTGCGGAAATTCTTGCCGATTTCATACACACCCTCAAAGCCACCCACGATAAGGCGCTTCAGATAGAGCTCGGTGGCGATGCGCATATACATATCCTGGTTGAGCGCATTGAAGTGAGTGATGAAAGGGCGAGCCGATGCACCACCGGCAATCGACTGCAATGTAGGAGTCTCAACCTCGGTATAACCAGCCTCGTCGAACACACGGCGCATAGTGCGCAGCACAGTAGCGCGCTTCAAGAAGGTGTCCTTCACGCCATCGTTAACTATAAGGTCAACGTAGCGCTGGCGGTAACGAAGTTCTGGGTCATCGAAAGCGTCGTAGGTAACGCCATCCTTAACCTTCACGATAGGCAACGGACGAATCGACTTGCTGAGCACGGTGAGGCTCTTAGCGTGAACCGATATTTCGCCGGTCTGCGTACGGAACACAAAGCCCTCAACGCCCACAAAGTCGCCTATGTCGAGCAATTTCTTGAACACCACGTTATACAAGTCTTTATTTTCATCAGGGCACAACTCGTCGCGGTTGATGTAAACCTGAATGCGGCCCTTGCTGTCCTGAAGTTCCATAAACGATGCCTTACCCATGATGCGGCGGCCCATGATGCGGCCCGCAATGCTCACTTGGCGAGGCTCCGCATCGTCGCTAAACGATGCCTTCATCTCGTCGGTATAGGCATTTACCTTGTATTCAGCTGCAGGATATGGCTCAATGCCCATATTGCGCAGCTCGTTCAGACTATTGCGTCTGATAATTTCTTGTTCACTTAGATCGAAAATGCTCATATTGATTAGCTGTAAATGTTTTTTCGCGTTTATAACTCATCTTTTTGTCCTCACGCCGATTAGCCGCCACAGGCAGCCACAATCAGCCTCCAGCCCTCAGCCGCAGGCACTTAAGCCCCACGCCCCTAAAGCCACAAAACAAAGCACAAAATTACAAAATTTTGTGCAATTATCTACATATCACCCAATAATATTTCCCTTTTGCCCATTTGCATCAAATTACCGCTTGACTCTACAGAACGGTCAAATTGTTCCGTGATTTAAAGAATTCCACCGACCGGAGCGATTTTTGTCTGATTTAATTGCTATCTTTGGCAAGTCAGTTGTTGGATTCTCTTTTTTTTGCAACACTAAGATGAGCGAATCTTGCAGCATGACAAAATCCTAAGCAACTTACTGTTGCTCGGGTGATTTTCGATATTATGAATCTATAGTGTTTCGGAATTTAAGGT
>CALZAF010000097.1 GCA_945612775.1 uncultured bacterium
GGAATCCCACCATCAGAGTAGTGCGTATGTGTATGCCCGGCACCTCGCGGCGTATACGCTCGAGCAGTGTAATCGTCTCTTGGCGAGATATGTGGCGGCGCATATTATTGAGCACGCCATCGCTTATGTGCTGCAATGCTATATCTAGATATTTGCACACATTTTTGTGCTTCGCCATCACAGGAAGCACCTCGTAAGGGAACTGTGTGGGATATGCATAGTGTAGGCGAATCCATTCCACTCCTGGAATCTGCGCCATACGATCGACCAATTCTGGCAATTTCATCTCGCCGTAAAGGTCTATGCCGTAGGATGACAGGTCTTGGGCTATCACATTAAACTCTTTCACGCCTTCCTTCACGAGCTTTTCCACCTCGTTCAACAAATCCTCCATCGGCACCGACTTATGACGCCCGGTGATGAGCGGAATGGCGCAGAAGGCGCAAAATCGGTTGCAACCTTCCGATATCTTCAGATAGGCATAATGTCGTGGCGTGGTGAGCACGCGCTCGCTTTCGAGCTGCTCGTGATAGGTCTTGCCCAAGTCGGCGAGCATCTCTTTCCAGTTGAATTTCCCATAGAATTTATCCACATCGGCAAATTCGGGCTCGTTCTGCAGTTCGGCAAGGAATCGCTCGGCAAGGCAGCCCATCACAAAGAGCTTTTTAATCTTGCCTTCGCGCTTAGCATCCACAAGTTGCAAAATCATGTCGATTGATTCTTGCTGAGCGTCTTGAATAAAGCCACATGTATTCACCACCACTATTTCGCCGTTCACGCGCGATGGATTATGCTCCATAGCGTAACCATTAGCGGCAAATTGGCGCATAAGATGTTCGCTGTCAACAAGGTTTTTCGAACATCCCAACGAAATTATATCTATCTTATTTTTACGCATTTGCTTTGTCTAAATATTCGCTTTGCTTCAATCACTCTTTTCCGAAGAGCGACTTCACAAACTCTGCTTTTCTGAACACTTGCAAGTGGTCGATGCCTTCACCGAGGCCTATGTACTTAACCGGTATCTTAAATTGGTCGCTGATACCTATAACCACGCCGCCTTTGGCTGTGCCATCGAGCTTGGTGATAGCAAGCTCGTTGACTTCGGTAGCTGCCACAAACTGCTTTGCCTGTTCGAAGGCGTTCTGACCCGTCGAACCGTCGAGCACAAGCAGCACTTCATTTGGAGCTCCTGGCACCACGCGTTGCATCACTTTCTTAATTTTAGTCAATTCGTTCATCAAGCCCACCTTGTTGTGAAGGCGACCGGCGGTGTCGATAATCACCACATCGGCACCTTGGGCTTTAGCCGACGATACGGTGTCGAATGCCACCGATGCAGGGTCGCTGCCCATCTGCTGTTTCACCACAGGCACGCCCACGCGCTCGCCCCATATCTCAAGTTGCTCTATAGCTGCGGCTCTGAAGGTGTCGGCAGCGCCAAGCACCACCTTGTTGCCTGCTTTCTTAAATTGATATGCAAGTTTGCCTATTGTAGTGGTCTTTCCCACGCCATTTACGCCCACCACCATTATCACGTATGGCTTTTCCACGCCTTCGGGCAACTGGAAATCTTCGCCCACGCTGTTTTCGCTGTCGGCAAGCATCTGGGTTATTTCATCGCAGAGCAAATCGTTCAACTCCGACGAATTAACGTAGCGGTCGCGTGCCACTCGCTCTCTGATGCGGTCGATTATCTTCAGCGTTGTATCTACTCCCACATCGGAGGTGATAAACACTTCTTCAAGTTCATCGAGCACATCATCGTCGATTGTCGATTTGCCTGCAACTGCTCGCGCCAATTTGCTGAAAAAACCTGTCTTTGTCTTTTCTAAGCCCTTGTCGAGAGTCTCTTTCTTCTCTTTTGAAAATATGTTTTTGAAAAAACCCATATATGATGTATTGATTAATTTTGCAAATTTACTAAATTTTTCTGCCTCTACCAAAAAGCGGCTCTAAGTTATTAGTTTATCCGAGACTTCCTCTATTGTTTCGCTCGCTTTCGTTGCTTTTTATCTGCCGAAGAATTGTTCCAATCGCTCAGGACTGAGTATCGTCCATAGCGATGCCACCGTCCATCCGGGAGCAAACACATCGTTGTAGAATCCCTTGCCGTTATCGCCATAATCCCATGTGGTGTGCTGCACCACTTCGGGATAAAAGCCTTCTTTGCCCACGCCACACATCCGTCGGTTCATTGGCATGAGTTGAAGCATCGATGTGCTGATGACATCGGCAAATTGCGCCAATCGCTTCTCCCCGGCATGATTGCCAAGAAAACGCAAAACCGCAACAAAATCAAACACATACACATCTACATGATTATTTTCGACCGACACATTGCCCCAGCCGCGTGTCTTGAAACCCACATCACCAAGCATCTGACTCGGCGCAAACGGCACATCCCATGTGTAGAACCACGACAAAGCAAAATATGCCGCTTTTCGCATCAGCGCGATATAATGCTCTCGTTCGGCGCCGCTGCTCACTAATGTCAGGTAGTACATGGCTATTGCACTATATATCGCCGCCTCTTTGTCTTCGCAATTTGCGTCGAGTGTGGTTGAGAAATAGTCGCTCTTGCCTATCAACTCCGTTTCAAGATATTTTGCCGCCTTCACAGCTGCATCGGCGTAGCATTTATCGCCAAAATAACGGTGTGCCATAGCAAGCGGCAATATTGCAAGCGGCGTGCTTCCGCCCAAATGGTCGATGACGTTCATTTCATCATCGAATTTTCGGGCAAAACTGCCGTCATCCTGCTGCAGATGCACTATTTTCTGAAGCAGAGATGTTACCTTCGCCTCCCACTCGGTATGCAGGCGTCCACGACTTCGCTCATATTGCAAATAATAGAGTAGCGCCATTGATGCCTCCGACTGGCGGCGTATGCTATAGACGCGTGTTTCTTCATTGTCCTCAAAATTCACTTCCTCGCGCAGAAAACCACCGGGCGTAAATCCATGAGTCAAGAAGGAGTCGAATATCTTGTTGCCTCGCTCCATCAAGTCGCTTCGGTGAGTGTTCTCGCCATATTCTAAGGCATTGTAAGCATTATACAGCACTTTGCCTATGAATCCGAGTTCAAACATAGCTCTGTTGCTGCAAGTATTTACAGGCAGTTGCAAGCACGAGAAGAATTTTAGTTCATAGTCATCCACAAAACTCTCTACAAAATAGTTAGAGAGCACTTTCTTTGCTTCCGAGGCATTTAATCCAGTCGCCACAGGTTGGGGCTTCTGACTGTCGAAAGCATATCGCCAAACATCTGCTACAAATTCTCCGAAATCCTCTGCCTTGCCGGTGCGAATCTCCCATGTAACTTCGATGCTCTCGCCTTTAGCTATTGGCGCAAAACTGCGTATAGGGTCGATAAGCGTGAGTTTTCGAATATATCGCTTGGGCGCCTCGGTATAGGGATAAGTCACCACCAGTCGGGTGTCGCCATGGACATTTCTAAATCCCACCGAACCCACCGCTGTGGCGCCGGGCAAGCACACATCGCCGCTAAGGTGCTGGGGAATGCAGTCATCGCCGCTGATATTGGTGTGCATCACGGTGCAAAATCGTTTCGACTGCACATCGTATGCTCCCACAAGCGGAGTACTCAGGCGGTCGTCGCGCACTTCCCAACCGTCGCTTACGGCAAACGAAGGTGCCGAACTCGGCGAACGCGAGTTCTTACGATACCAAAATCCGGGCATATAGAAGTCGCATCGGCTGTGCTTCATATCAATGGCTATTTCCTGACTGATGCTGAAATACACATCTTCCTGCGCCGTTATTGTGAGCCGAACTTGCTCCATTCCGCCACATCGCGTTATAGCCCTTTCAACTTTTACAGGCAAAGGCTCGGCAGCAGTTAGCACACCGATATCACCGCCTTGCAGAACACAACTTACAGCCTCATTTCCTGCTGTTTTCAGTGCAAGTGTGGTAACTATATTTCCCAAGGCAAATGCCGTGGCAGCCATCGCGGCAAAGGCAATCAATAGGATTACTTTTCTCATCAAAATCTACTATTTTACAGCATTATAATAGTTTTGCACTGCCTCATGCATGCTCAACTTCATTTCTTCGAGTTTTTCGGGATTTTGGTCTGCCACATTGGTGGTTTGTCCACGGTCGGCGCTGAGGTCGAAGAGTCCGAAATCCTTCAAGTTGCCGAGTTCTGTTTCGCGAAACTCTGGTCCGTTGTACGGCGGAATCAATGCCCAATTACCCTTTCTGAAGCACAGACGGCCTGCAGCCTCGAGCACAAGTTCGTCGCGTCCGTTTTCGCTCTTGCCCAGGAACACGTCGAGCATTTCCTTGCTGTCGAGGTCCTGACGCACCGGCTGCCCCACAAGTGCAGCAAATGAGTTCAGCAAATCCATCTGGCAAACCAAAGCATTGCTTGTGGTTGGTTCGATATGTCCCTTCCAATACACAAAGAATGGAATGTGAGTTCCGCCATCGTAAAGACTATATTTGCCACCGCGCAAACCGCCTGTCACTTGGTGATTGCCGAGGCGCTCAACTGCATAATCCACATACCCATCGTCGAGCACGGGACCGTTGTCGCTTGTGAACACTATGATGGTATTATCGAGCAAATCGAGTTTGCGAAGTTCTGCCATGAGTTCGCCCACGCACCAGTCGAGTTCGGCTATCACATCGCCGCGAGGTCCCATAGTGGTAGCCCCCACAAAGCGCTGATGAGGAGTGCGAGGCACATGTGGCTGATGAAGTCCATAATAGAGGAAAAATGGCTTATCCTTATTGTCATTTAGGAATGTCTTGACTTTGCCTACAAAGTAGTCTGCCATATCCTCGTCGATCCAGCGTGCATTCTTGCCACCTTTCATATATCCAATGCGCGGAATGCCGTTTATCACAGCCTGATTATGTCCACATGACCATTGCATACGCACCAACTCAGGATTGTCGAGCGCATTGGGTTCGTCGTCGAACTTATTGTTATAATCCACATAGATTGGGTCGTCGGCTTCGCGCCCCACAACATTGCCATTTTCGATATATACTGTTGGCACTCTATCCACCGTAGCAGCTATCACGCACGAATAGTCGAATCCCACTTCTTTAGCACCTGGGATGATGGTTTCGTTCCAATTCACGTCGCCGTTGCCCATGCCGAGATGCCACTTACCTATAGCGCCCGTCACATAACCGGCGTTTTTCATCATCTTTGGCAAGGTGTAGCCATCGGGATCTATCAGGAGCGGCGCATCGCCGTTCAATATCTTTGCTCGCTCGTTTTTCCATGGATACATGCCCGTCATTAGTGCATATCGGCTTGGAGTGGACGTGGCAGAAGTGGCGTATGCATTATTGAAGCATACACCGCCATGGGCAAGACTATCTACATTTGGAGTGCTGATGGTTTTGGAGCCGTAGGCGCTTACATCGCCATAGCCCAAATCGTCGCAGAGTATCACTATCACATTTGGGCGTTTTGCGTCGTCGCCTTTGTCACCGCCTGCACACGATGCCATCATCGCTGCCAACACAGGCACACTAATCGCATACTTTTTCATGTATTCTGTCTTTATGGTTATTCTTTTGGTTTATACTAAGCACTTCAAAACTAATATAATTATTTCATTCTTGCAACTATTCCGTAGCCAAAAATCCCATTATCGGCAAGCGCAAAAAAAATCCCGAGAATCGATATCGAAACTCGGGATTTGAATATATCGAGATATATAAATCTGCTGAATTACTTCTTAAGGAATTCCTGTACCTCGCTGTTTTGGACCATTTCTTCCTTGAAAGTGTAAGCGCCTGTCTTTGGCGACTTAACCATCTTGATCACCTTGCTATAAGTACGACCTTCACCTTTTTGAAGAGTTGCTACAACTTTCTTTGCCATGACTTATCTATTATTTAATTTCTTTATGTACTGTTACTCTCTTAAGGTATGGGTTGTATTTCTTCAACTCCAAACGTTCTGTTGTGTTCTTGCGGTTCTTTGTGGTGATGTAACGCGACATTCCTGGTACACCGCTATTCTTCTGTTCGGTACATTCAAGGATTACTTGAACTCTATTACCCTTTGCTTTCTTTGCCATCTTCTTACTTTTCTATGGTTTTAATACTTGTTAAGTTACCTTCTTGAGCAGCCTTCTTAAGTGCAGCGTCCAAACCAATCTTGTTGATGAGGCGCAAACCTGAAGTTGACACTGTCAAGCTAATCCATTGTTGTTGTTCTACCCAGAAGAATTTTCTGTTGAACACATTCACGTTGAACTTACGCTTAGTTCTTCTTTTTGAGTGCGATACGTTGTTACCTGTAATCGCCTTCTTGCCTGTAATTTGACAAACTTTTGACATGGCTTATTTTCTAATATTTTTTTATGTTATCTAATTATTGTGTTTCCTCGCACAGAGTCCAAGTATGCAATTCTGTTCAGCTCCGCGTAACCTGGAGCCTCTTTACAAAACTGCTACTTTCTTCGCAGTAGCGCAATATTCGTTGATGCTAAAGAAGCATCATTTACAATACCGTCCTACGCTTTTTGCAAGAACCTAAGCATCATTGTCTTGCAACGAAGTTTCAACGATTAGTGTCACAGAACATGACTAAAGGAATCTAGCCGTTGTACTGCTGTACTGAAAACGTGGTGCAAAGTTACGAATAATTTTTCACTCCACCAACCTATAAATCAATATTTTTGCCTCGTTTTTCAACTTTTGAGCTTCTTTTCGCCTTTTTTGCTCCACCTCATAGCTATTTTGCCTTCTGCAAGACACAAAAAATCGAATCGCCCGGTAAAAACTGGCATCCACCTAGTGCAAACCCATATCATTGCGGGCGACAGCACAACCAATACAGCAAACTGCATTACAGCATCATCTATGCCCAGGCATCGCTTCATTACCATCACTATGATGAGGTGGAATCCCAGCACTACCATGGTATTTCTACCCACATAATTGAAGTATGGCATCTTGCCCACAAGCTGAGCCAGGCAATACATTGTCAACACAGCCGATATTATCGATGCATAGAATTGCAGAAACGTGCAATCGACAAAAGCTGTGTGGTGGAACCACAAAAAATGTACTGGCGAAACCAAATAGCATATTACAACGCTCACCACCATCACAGCAGTCAATAACCGCCAATCATAACTACGCAAAAACAAATCGCGACAGCGACCCACATAGTGGAACAGCGGGAAGAGCAACACAGTTGACGGAATAGCCATAACAAAATAGGCTATCGCCAAATCGGAATATTCGCATGCATGGCGATAATCGGTGTGAGTTGCCCACACAAAATATGCCAATCCGGCTAATGCCAACCCTACAATTATCTGCCCCACCTTGCCAATCACACTCTCCAACCTCAACAATGCATAATGAAGCACGCTCATAGCAAATAGGCTGCGCACATACCACATAGGATAGTTAAATATCTTGCCATGATATATCCAAGCAAACATTTGGCAGCGCAGTTTATACATCGACATATCAGGGTCCGTAGCAAGATGAATGACAAAAAACAGCCCTTCAAAAAGGAAAAACGGCACAATCATACGATTGAACATTCGCAGCAGAAACTGCCGAAATGAGCAATCTTTAAACACCAATGCCGAAATGAAGAAAAATCCCGGTATGGACGACGAGTAGAACATCGACCAATATAACGTAGACTTAAAATCAATGGTGTGATTATATACTATAAACATCATTATAAAGCCACGATAGAGGTCGAGAAAGTCAAATCGTTTATTTTCCCTTATTATTCCTGAATCCTTCACTTCGCTGGTTGCAAAAATTATTCTTCTAAAAGCAATTTAATGAGCATCAGTGTGACATGTGTTGTGGCTCGGTCTATTACTCGATCGCGCGATCCGGGGAATCGGCGGCACTCGGTCACCAACTTGTCGCCGCATTTTGCCGACATCCACACCGTGCCCACCGGTTTACCGGGCACTGCCCCACCGGGACCTGCTATGCCTGATGTTGCCATAGCGCAATCGGTGCCAAGCAGCGAACTAACGCCGAGGCTCATCTGCTTCACCGTTGGCTCGCTAACTGCGCCCTCGGTGTTGAGCACCTTTTCGGGTACGCCGAGCAGATTCATCTTCACCTTATTGCAATACGACACCACCGAGCCCACAAAATACGCCGAACTGCCGGCAATCTGGGTTATGGTGTGCGCCACATTGCCTCCGGTGCAGCTCTCGGCTGTGGAAAGCGTCATATTGTGCTTAAGCAGAAGGTCGCCAAGTATTTCGGCTGGCAATTTATCTTCGTTGGCAATAATGCTTTTGCCAAGTATCTCATATAGCGATTTCTCAAGAGCGTCCATAGCTTCGCCAATCTCGTCGGCATCGTCGCCGATAGCCGAAAGGCGAAGTCGGATAATGCCCGATTTCGGCAGATAAGCCAACTTCACAAATTCGGGCAACTTGCTCTCGAAGTCGGCAAGCGTCAAGGCAAGCACACTCTCCGAATAGTCGATAACCACAAATGTGCGATACTCTATGTGCTTATCGCTCATAAAGTGCTCCACAAGCTGCGGAATCACAGCCTCAGTCATCATGGTTTCGGTCTCGAAAGGCACGCCCGGCATCGACACCAGCACCTTGTCGTCCTTTTCAAACCACATCAATGGAGCTGTGCCCACGCGATTCTGTATCACGCGGCACGACGATGGCACCATGGCCTGATTATGATTGAGGTCGTTCATGGTGAGTCCGCGCTTATTAAGCACCTCCTCAACATTGAGCAGTGTGGCGTCGTCGAGCACCATTTCGCCACCGAAATAATCGCATAGCGTAGATTTAGTAATGTCATCTTTTGTAGGGCCAAGTCCGCC
>CALZAF010000098.1 GCA_945612775.1 uncultured bacterium
GTTGATGAGTGTTATGAGTTGATGAGAGAGATGAGTTGGGCAAGTTTTTATATCTCTCAAAGCCTTGGCAAATAATAAAATCTAAGGGGTGCACCGAAAAATTGGGAATTCGGTGCGCCCCTTTGCGCTAAATCAAACTAATATTATGTTGTTTCGTTAGAAAAGACGAGTTTTCTTAGGATTGATGCAGATGCCAAGCACTTTGTCGCTGCTGTCGCCAAATTTCTTGATGTCGCCAGCGGCATAATCGTAGTAGTAGATGCCGGTGGTGTGAGTTTCGCCAGTGTCGGGCATAAATCCGAAGTAAACGTTGCCAGTGGCTTCATCTACAGCAAATTGGGTAACGTAGAGCGCCTCGAAGCTGGAAGCAGAGCCTGCAGTAGGTGCTGCCGACATCTTGATGTACTTGGTGTAGTCGCCCACGGCGAGACCCTTGTCGAATGCCACTTTAGGATATTGGGCAAAACCAACGCCCACAGCGCCCGAAGTGAGCCAGCAGTAGAAGTGTCCGCGCTTCTCGTCGAGTGCAAATGCCTTGCAGGTAGCGCCGTTGAGCAGAATCTCTGTTGGCGAGGCATCGGTTTTTCCTATGTCCTCGGTGCGGAAGCGGAAAATGCCTGAAGCATTGTAGCATTTAGGCCACCAGAACACGCCATCCTTATCTACTGCGAGTCCGGTGTGAACGGCGCCGTAGGCAATGCCGCGACCGTAGTAGCCAAGGCTCTGGTTGCTGCACATATAGGAGTCGATGTTAGAGTTGACGCGGGTTTCCTTTTTGCCGCGGTCGCTGAGGTTAATCTGGCTAAAACCGGTGTTGCGGTCGTTGTAGTAGAGTTTGTCGCCCACCACGCAGCCCGAGAATGGGTCGCTGAACGCGTGGCCGCCCACATTGCTGATTACGAGGTTGGCATAAGTGCCGTCGGCGCTCATTACGGTGATTTTGCCGTCGCCGAGCACGCCATCGTTATCCACCTGGTAGCAGAAGTTCTTGCCGCAGTCGAGGATATAGATGTAGTCGAGGCCATCTACTTCGGCATGCAGTATGCACTGAGGTGTAACGCCGCTGCTCACGCCGAGGTCGAAAGGCATATTCTTGGTGCCTGCAGGGAGTTCGCTCTCAGGGATGATTTTATATGCCTTGATGTTGCCGCCGTAGCAAGCATAATATAGAGTAGGCATTTCCTTGTTAAATCCCACATGCACATTGATGTAAGAGTCGGCAAGGCGGCGATTTTCGCCGTTGATGTCGAAATAGGTCTGCACCTCGATGCGCTGCGAGCCCACGTTCTTAAACTTGAGTTCGCCAGGGTTGTCAACCGAGCCGTCTTCGTGCGAAAATCCCTCAAATTGTTCTATAGGAGTTCCGTCGGCGAGGGTGGTGCCTTCAGGCATGTTCCACACATAGCGGCAGATTAGGTTGTCGGGGTTAGGCAGTTCGAGTCCGAGCTTAATGGAAGTTTGGTTGATGATTACCACATCTTCGCTCTGCTCGGCAACGCTAAGCATAGGCGAGATGTCCATGATAAGCACAGGATAAGTGCGGCTGCCCACGCCATCTACGGTGAGAGTCACCATGTATTTGCCAGCCTGGTCGTATTTATGGGTAGGGTTGGCGTCGTTCGACTTCTTGCCATCGCCGAAATCCCAAGTCACAGCGCCCTGACGCGACGAAGTGTTGGTAAACTGGATGGTTGACACATAATAGAAGTCGGTGGCATATTCGTTGCCGTCGATGGCAAACGAAAAATCTACATCCTTCGAAGGAAAGTTCTTGTAGTCGGGTTCGCTTTCCACGCACGAAGCGGCTACGAGAGCCAAAATGGCTATAAATAAGAATTTTATATGTTTCATAACTAAAGATTCTTAGGATGGGTGTTAGTTGAGTTCGATAGCCTTCGATTCGGTGTCGGTACCAACCTTGCCGTTGGTATCGATGACCCTAAACTTAGGACGGATAGTGTAGGTGCGGTTGAACGACACGTTATACACCTTGTTGGCGCTGTCGAAAATCCATGCAGTGAACGGAATCATCTGCACGAGTTCCTTCCAAAGAGGCATATACTCGGCTCGGACGCTTGTAATGGCGCCACCGGTGTCGTCGCTGTAGCGGCAGAATATCCAGTGCGGTGCTTTATACACGGGGTAAACCTTGCTTGGGTCGATACCGGCTGGAGCATCTTCCTTTTTGGCTATTTCGTGTTCCACGGTTACATCACCGCTGAGGGTGGTGTAATAGTAGTGGTCGATAACCTTGGTGTCGGGAGAGAACCAGAGGTCGCCCTTGGTCTTGCCAGTCTCTTCAGAGTCGGAGAATGGGATAGGAGTGAGCTTAGGATATTTTGCATTCACGCCATCAATCTGCTCCTTGGTGAAAGGATAGTTGATGTAGGCCTGACGGAGTCCGGCGAGGTATGTGCTGTCGGCGGTGAGATAATCCACCATCTTGGCACAGAAGTTGGCTTGGAAATCGGCAGGATAGTACATGTCGAACTTTTCCTGGTCCCAAGTGGCAGGAGAGTTCCACGCCACAGGGCTGAGGGTGCTCGAAGTGGGGAACGAAGCGTTGAGGTGATACTCAGTGCCCACCTTCTCAGCCAAGCTGTGAGGATAGCTGCGGAGCATGTGGTAGCCGCGCACGGTGTCGTTTTTGTTGATATTGAGCGTATAGGCAGGCGAGGTGATTAGCTTCTGTGTGGCAGAAGCGGCTTCGGCGCTTGTAATCATGCCCCACACCTCGCTGTGGTCGATTTGTGCCACGTCGCTGGTGGTGTAGTATTTAGCTAAGAATCCGGCTTCATCACCAGCCTTGCATACTGTGCTCGATAGTTCCCACGAAGTAGTAGGCAACACCTGGCCAAGCTCCATCTTGTCGGCAAAGGGGTCGTTGACGTCGCAAGATGATGCCAAAAGCATGCCTGCTGCTATTAGTGCTATTTTGCTATATGGTTTCATATTCTTAAAATTCATAGTGAATAAAAGGTTATTTTAATAGATTATTGTCCGAGAATAGAACCCTCGGTGAGCGACGACACTTCACCCTTGGCGTTAGCCCAGATAAGAGGCTTCTGAAGCCACTTATAGTTGTTGAATGCGCCGAGGCGTTCGAGTTCCGAGCGGTTGTACTTGCCTTCGGTGTCGGGGTCTTGTGGAATGCGCTGCACCCATAGGTTTTCCTTCTGCTCATCGGTGAGGCCATCAATCCAGTAGGCGGCATACAGGTTGTAAGGGCGGCGGAGTGTAGGATAAATAATCTCGTTGGCGTCGCCTATGCCGTAGTTGTTGCGGCGGTTAGAGAAGTGGTAGCGTCGCATGTCGGTGAACTGCTCAGGCTGGAGATACATAGCGATGTATTTCTGAATCATGAGGTCGGAAAGCGTGAAATTGGCTTCTTCGAAGAACCAGTGCTCGTTGCCGCGCTCGCTAACTGGGCGCACATACACGATTTTCTTGTTTTTCTTGATTATGTAGTATTCTTCGTTGTCGAGGAATGCTTTCAGGCGAGCGTTCCAGTCGTCGGCAGTGGCATATTCAGGCATTCCTTCCGAATATCCGCCTGGATATTTGTTGTCGAGGTCGGCATCGTATTTGCTGTTAGGATATTCGCTGACGAAGAAGTCGAGGTGGCGCTGAATGTTGTTGATTGTAGCCTCCTTGGCGAGTTGGCAAGCGTTTACCTTGTTGCCCTTCCAGTATTCAGCTTCAGCCTTGATGAAATATAGCTCTTCCATAGTGAAAATAGGGTTGTAGCCCTTTCCGGTGTTCGATCCGGCGTAAGCACCCATATATAGCTTAGGGAAGTGGTCGGTCTTATACGAAGTTCCGCAACCGATGTTGTTTTCGAGGAAGCGCATGCGGGTGGCGTTGTCGGAGTCGGGACCTTTGCGAGCAATCATGAGCAAAGGCACGCGAGGGTCGTTGGCAAATCCTTCGTGGCTGGTAGAGAATTCAGCGTTGTAGGCGCCTTCGAGCGCAGTACCCACGCCGAGCAGACCCATGCAGTCAACGAGGAAGAATTTCGAAGGAACGGCAGCGTCGAGCAGGTTGCGGCGCGATTCCCAAGAGTTGATGATAGGTTGGGCAGCGCTCCACACATTGTTTTGCTCGTTAGTACCGCCGTCGAAGTTGTAGCGAGGCTCGTTGCCGAACCAAGCGCCGTAGAGCAGGTCGCCCTTGCGCCACTGGTTGATGGCAGCGTCGGCGGCATCGATAATCTTCTGGCAGGTTTCAGCCGAGGTGTTGATGTTAGGGATGTTACGGAGCAACAAGCGAGCCTTGATGGCATACACAAGGCCTTTCCACTTCTCGAGGTCGCCACCGTAGAGACGGTCCTGGCTGATGTCGATGCGCTGGTTGCTCGGATTCTTGGTGAATTCGGGGTTTTCGTAGTCGGCAAGCAGCGATTCTATCTCTTGGAACATCCAGTCGTAGATGGTTCCTTCGTTGTCGTAGGTAGGGTTGTTCGACTTATAAGCATTTGTTAGCGGCATGTCGCCGAACATATCCACAGCGAGCTGGGTGGATAGGAGACGCACGGTGCGGGCAATCAGGATGTAGTTGTAGGATTGCGCCTTCTGAGCGTTGTCGATGAGGTTGTTCACATTGGTGCCGATGTCGTAGAAGTGGCGGCGCCATTGCGGGTGGCGGTTCATGGTAAGAAATTCCCATTCGCTCTTGTAGGAGTAAGTGCCGATGGCACTCTTGCCAGTGGTAGTGAGGCACTGCGACAAATAGGTGTAATACTCAGCGTGGTCGTAGGTAGCCTGTTGGGCATAGAACACAATAACGGGGAGTCCGGTCTGTATGGTCACCTCGTGAGCGCGGTCGGGATTGACGTTGTCGTCGAGCATATCCACACAGCTGGTGGCACCGATGCTGAGTAGTATGGTTAGGAATATATTTTTAATCTTATTCATAATGATAATTCTGAAAAAGGGGTGTAATTAGAAAGTTGCTTTTACTGAGATGTTGAAGCTGCGTGTCTTAGGCACACCGTAGCGGTCGAATCCGCCCGAGCCCGAACCGTAAGAGCTTCCCGACTCGGTGACTTGAGGGTCAGAACCCGAGTATTTGGTGAGCAAGAACAGGTTGCGGCCGGTGAGTGACACGTTTAGACCCCTAACAGGGCAGTTCTTGGCGAGCAAATTCGATAAATCGTAGCCAACAGTAACATAACTTAGGCGAATATATGAACCGTCCTCGATGAAGTTCGACGACACTGGGTAGAAATAAGTGTTGATGAAAGTCTGGTCGAGGATAATAGGAGTGGTGTTAGGCGAGAACGAGCCGTCGGGGTTCTCAACCACGCCCTTGAACACTATTTCGCGGTTGCGATACTTGTCGAGCAGGTGGTGCTGGCCGTTAGAGATGAGGCTCGAGCCAGTGATGTTGACCACATCGCCACCGCAGCGACCGTCGAAGAGGAATCCCACGGTGAGGTCGCGATAGCGGAACGAGCTGCCTACGCCGAGCATAAAGTCGGGTTCGCGATTACCAATATAGAGCTGCTTCGAGGTGTTGACGAGAGGATAACCGTCCTCGTTGCACACTATGTTGCCATCTGGGTCGCGCACATAGTCCTTACCTGTGATACCGGTAGATGATCCGCCGAGGAATGCGGTAGGATAGATGCCACCGTAGTTAGTTCCGTCGATTTGCTTGATTTGGTCGGGCAGCGACTTCACTTTGCCTCGGTTGAGCGAGAAGTTGGCGGTAACGGTCCAGTCGAAATCCTTGGTTTTGAAGATGTCTTGAGCCAAAGTAGCTTCGATACCGTAGTTCTCTACGCTACCTTCGTTGCGAGTCTGAAGGATTTGACCGGCGGCGGGCGAAACGCGCACGGTAACTATCTGGTTATCGACAGTAGTCGAATAGTAAGCCACATCGAGGCGGGTGCGGTTCTTGAAGAAGCGCAAGTCGGCACCGATTTCCCATGATTTGGTCATTTCAGGCTCCAGATTGAGCGCCTTGCCTATAGTAGGGTCGTTGCCCCAACCACCATCGGGGAATGTTGACCAGTTCTTGAAGGTGTCGGAGAACTTATATGGTGTGCAGCTCTTACCCACCTTAGCCCAGTTGCCTCGAATCTTACCGTAAGAGAACACATTGCTCTGCAGTTTGAACAATTCAGAGAAAATCAAGCCGGCGGTAACCGAAGGATAGAAATAAGTGCAATCTACTTGGCGAAGGGTAGAAGAACCGTCGAGACGGCCTGTTACCGACACTTGAGCTATGCTGCGGTAGTCGAAACGCAATTCGCCGAAGTAGCCAAACTTATTCCAATTGGAGTGAGTGAGATATAGGTAATAGTCCGACGACGACGAATTGGTGAATGTAGTAGGGTCGATGTTCTGGAAACTATAGAAATCGCCTTCGAGCATAAATCGCTGACCAGCTAATTGCGAACTCAGCGACTTGTAGTTCGACCAATCCACACCGAGAAGCACATTCACATTGAAGTCGCGCACCACCTCGCGTTGGTAGGTGATGAGACCTTGAGCATTAAATCGCTCAGAGCGTGATGGCTGGAATGTGTAAGAGCCGAATTTATAAGCATAGTCGGCGAGATAAGAAGCCTCAGGGTCGTCGAAGTCGCTTTGGCGGAAACGAGGCACCACAGCAGCGTCGTACATTGAGTAGCCCTTGTCGTAGCTTACCTTACCGGTGATTACAAGGTTCTTGATAGGTTCGTAAGAAATCTGACCGTTGAGCATAATGCGAGTGCTTGTGGTCTCGCTGCGGTCGTTGTAGCGGCCGAAGTAAGGAGAAACGGCGGCAGTGATGCGGTTTTCGGGCAGCACTTCGTCCCAATGGTCGTAGCGGGCTTCCCAGTTAGGGTAGCCTTCGAGGGTCTGATAGTCGGCCATATTCTTGTTGATGCCCCAGCCGTAGATCGACGACATGGCGTTGCCGAATCCGCGAGCCGAACTTTCCTTGAAGCTCGATGTGAGTTGAATCTTCACCTTATCAGATGGGTTGAATTGACCCTTTATGAACACGTTGAACTGGTCCTTGTGGTCCTTAGGCACCACGCCATCGTTTTTCTGGTAAGAAACTGAAGCGTAGGCGTTGGCGCGAGCAGTACCGCCAGTCATCGATACGTCGTACTTCTGAAGCAGACCAGTCTTTAGGAACTCGCCCACGTTGTCGTAGGTAGCTTCGCCGTCGGCAAGAGGAGCGCCCCATCCGCCAGCGCCGGCATTTTTCACATAAAATCCCTTTGAGCCTGGAGCATATTTGGTCTGAATCTTAGGCACGCGAGTGGCATTCGACACTTCGAGGGTGGCGTTGGCCGAAACTTGCAGTTTACCGTCTTTACCACTCTTGGTGACAATCATGATAACGCCGTTGGCAGCCTCTTGACCGTAGAGAGCCGAAGCGGCAGCGCCCTTGAGCACCGACATTGTCTCGATGTCGTTAGGGTTGATGTCGTTGAGCGACGAACCGCCGCCGCGCACAGGCACGCCGTCGATGATGATGAGAGGTTCGTTGTTCTGCGAAGTGTTGATAGATGAGATAGCACGAATCTGAATAGTCTGCGCCGAGTTAGGCGATCCGCCCGTACTGAGGATTTGCAGACCCGACACCTTGCCTTGAAGCGTGCTTGCAAGGTTGTTTGAAACACCAGCTGAGATTTCGTCGGAGTTGAGCGATTGAACGGCGAAGTTCAATTTCTTCTTCTCTTGAGTTTGCCCCATGGCAGTAACCACAATTTCGCCGAGCACCTTAGAATCTTCTTTCATCACTATGTGCAGCGATTGTTGTTTGCCTATCTTCACTGACTGTTGTAGCATACCCACATTGGTAATGCTTAAGACATCGCCGTCATTGACTTCGATGGCGAATTTCCCGTCGAGGTCGGTAGCTATGCCTCGTTGTGTACCTTTTACCATGATTGTTGCGCCAATGATTGGCTCATTGTCACTTTCACTTACCACAGTACCAGTAATAACTCGAGCATAACCAGCCACCGCAATGAGGGAAAATAAAAATAGCAATAGCTGTTTTTTCATGTTAATGGTATTAATTGTTATTATTTTTCAGGTTTATGTTGGGGAGTTGAAACACTTGAAACACTTGCGACAAATATACTATATTAATCTACGAAAAATTTGAATATGAATGTTAATATATATTAAACCAACGGATTTTTATCTATTTTTAGGTTATCTGGACCACAATAGCCCATATATGGCGAGTCTTTTGATACATTAAGGCGATGACGGCTTAGTGATGTAAAAGTTTATAACCGAAAATGTTTTAATGCTTTTTTGACCATTTAATCGTGCGATTTTTTGTACATAGCACACAAAACTAAGTCTGGACATACTCCAGAGCAACACGGGCAGAATGTTTGTCACCCATTGACTACATTTTTGCTATTGTATTAATAATGTGTGACTTTCAGCGCGCAATGTGTTACTAAAAATATATTAAAGAAGATTAAAATAAGTTATAAGCGCGCGCACCTATAGAATAAGTTTACTAACTTTCAACAGTTTTTTTGCCTTATTAACGAAGCCTTGATATAATTATGCGAAAGTTTACATTGTTATTGTTGGTAATGTTATGCCTAAGTGGCATGGCGGCATCACGAAAAGTGGTGCTAAACGGCGCTGAATATGAGGTGGATACCATAATGCGACGTCAAGTAGGTCCCGGCATTATGCACACCAGAGTGAGAGTGCCCGGATATCCACTCAATGCCTACGTTTTGGAGATGGATATGACCAACTCGTATAACCGAGTTGAGACCAATCAGGCATATAACACGCTCGGGCGCACCGAGCTGCTATCAAATGCCTATAATCGACACAAACAACAAAGCAAG
>CALZAF010000099.1 GCA_945612775.1 uncultured bacterium
GCGCTGCGCAGCCTTGCTGGGGGCTGCGTATTATTTGCTATTGCGAGGGTGGTGAGTGAGGATTTCTTGGCGGAGGGTGCTGCGGTCGATGTGCACATAGATTTCGGTGGTGGTTATGCTCTCGTGACCCAGCATTTGCTGAATGGCGCGCAAGTTTGCCCCGCCTTCGAGCAGGTGTGTGGCAAATGAGTGACGCAAAGTGTGTGGACTCACCGTCTTGTGAATGCCGGCAAGTTGGCATAGGTCCTTAACGATATAGAAAATCATCACGCGCGAGAGTTGGCCGCCGCGACGATTTAGGAAAAGTATGTCGTCGCATCCCCGCTTCACAGTGAGATGGCTGCGCACCTGGGTTATGTAGTCGGCTATGCACTCCAGCGCCTGCTGCGATATGGGCACAAGGCGCTGCTTGTCGCCTTTGCCCTCCACTATCACATACTCGTCATCTACAAAAATCTGCGACAGCCGCAGCGACACAAGTTCCGACACGCGTAGCCCACAGCCGTATAGGGTCTCTATAATGGCGCGATTGCGTATGCCTTCAGGCGTTGACATATCTATCTCGGCTATCATATTGTCTATCTCGCCCAGAGTAAGCACATCGGGCAGATGAAGTCCAAGTTTGGGCGAGGCAAGGAGTTCCGACGGGTTCTCATCGATATATCCTTCGGCTCGGAGGAATTTAAAGAAACTCTTGATGCCCGAGATGATTCGCGCCTGCGATTTAGGCTGAATGCCCACGTCCTGCAGCGTACACACAAAGTTCTCGAGCACATCGAGCGTAACGTCGGCAACATCGATGCCGTCCGACTGCAGATACGCCAACAGTTTATCCACATCGCGGCTGTAGCCCTCTAATGTGTTAGGCGACAATCCGCGCTGCAACTTCAGGTAGGCCTGATAGGCGTCCTTCACTCGACTTATGGAATTAATTGGATTCATATTAATGGCAAAAATAGCAATATTTTCATTAACTTTGCAGTGCTTAACCAAAATATAAACCCCATACAAAGCAAAATAATTCAATAAGTTATTAGAGAGAAAATGAAAGATATAGTATTTGCCACCAACAATGCCCACAAGCTACGCGAATTGCGCGAAATCACCGCTGGAGTGCTCAATGTGCTCAGTCTTGCCGACATCAACTGCCACGAGGATATTCCCGAAACTGCCGAAACCATCGAGGGAAATGCCCAAATCAAGGCCAACCACATCAAGGAGCATTACGGCTACGACTGCTTTGCCGACGATACTGGTCTGGAAGTGGATGCGCTCGATGGCGCTCCCGGCGTGTATTCGGCACGATATGCTGGTGAAGACTGCAACAGCGAAAACAATATCGACCTGCTGCTTCGCAACCTTGAGGGTAAGGCCGACCGCTCGGCACGATTCCGCACAGCCATTGCGCTGCGCATTGGCAACGATATCTCCATCTTTGAAGGTGTGGTAGAGGGCAAGATACTCACCGCGCGCCATGGCACTGGCGGTTTTGGCTACGACAGCGTGTTTGCACCAGTTGAAGCCGACGGACGCTCGTTTGCCGAAATGACTCCCGACGAAAAAAATGCCATCAGCCACCGCGGCCGAGCCACATCAGCCCTCGTGGACTATCTCCTGCACGGCAAACTCAACACTACCTACGGCGAGAAATAGTCGCCCCCGGCATTCCGCCACCTCCTAAGGGAGAACTGCGATTAACTTATTATCTTGCAGAGCTTGTTGACATCGTCCTCAAAAGTATCGCGATTCTTTGCTTTGTTGCGCATTGCTGTCTTGTAGTTGTAGATTGTCTGTGGCGAGTAGAAAAGCAATGTTGCGATTTTTTGGCTTTCAGTCACTCCGAGGCGCATAAGGGCATAGATGCGCACTTCGGTAGTGAGACTTGTGGGTGTGGGCAGAACTATCTTGCATCCATCACAAAGCAGATCGTTTAGTTCGTCCACAAAGTTAGGGTAGAGTTCCAAGAAAGCTTTGTCGAATCGGGTGTTGAATGTGGCATATTCCTCTTCGGCAGCCTTATAGCTATTCATCTGCCTATATAAGTCGGACGTATCGCCCACTTTTAGTTTTCTTACCACGAATTTTCTCATATCCTGCAACTTATTGATATATGCTGCGCTGATGTCCATAAACAGGCTCAAGTAGGTTTCGCGTTTATGGTTAGTGAGCCTCAGTTTCTCGTTCAGCAACTCCATCTCGTGCACTTTATTGCTTACCTCGGCGCGCGAAAGGTGCAACTTCGTGTTCTGACGGCGCAGGAAGTATAGCATTATCAGCAATGCGATGGCGAGCATACTCACTCCTATGAGAGCAAAGGAGGTGTATCGCTCTTGTCGCTTCACCAAATCGTTGTATGCCGCAGTGATTACGGGCATAATTTTCGAAATCTCTATTATTCGCAGGCGATTGTTGTAAAACTGGGCATCGTCCATGGCAAAGTTGATGTAACGAGCAGCAGTTTCGGCGTTGTTTTTATCTTTTTCGAAGAGATACATCGAGAGTTCTTGAAGGGCAAGGTTTTCCTTCAGAGGGCAAACGATGTCGGATATAGCAGCCCCCACAAGATATTGTTCGTAAAGGTCTTTTCTGCCCATCATCTTATAGCTACGTGCGAGCGCGTAGGAAGCGCAGGCATAGAGGCGCTGGTCGATTTTGCTGTTGTCGAGCGCAAGTTGGTAGTATTTTATGCTACTGCGGTCGCTTCTATCGTTCATAAACGCCTGTTCGCCCCTAAGGTAATTTTTCATTGCCTCCGGGTTGTCCATTTCAAGCTGGTTTCCTTCGATAGAGTCGAGCGCTTCGATGGCCAATCTTAAGTGCTCACGCTGCTTTTGCGATAGCATAGGCGAGAAATAGTCGTCGGAGCAATAAGAATTCCAGTAGCCATAGAGCCAAGCCATGGCATAGTGATAGTAGAATAGTGTTTTGCTATTCAGTGAGTCGATGTCGATAGAAAGCATCTCTGATTCGGCTTGGCTATAGAAACCGCTGGTTGCCATCAGCAAGGATTTGCTGATTTGAGCCGTGTAAACATAGTCGGTGCGGCCAAGTTGTTTTGCAAGGTTAAGCTCGCGATTGACATATACAAAAGCCGAGTCGTAGCAGAAAGTACGATACTCGTTGCAAATCTTATCGATGAGGGGCAGTTGCTCCTCGGGCGAAGCAGCCTGGATTGCCGACTTAATGCTGTCGAGGCGATGCTGCTTGCGCTGCATAAATTCATCGCGTCGTGATATGTATTCTTCTAATTGCTTCAGATGGCTATCAGTGCTGGCACTAACAGTGAAGCTGGCAAGGGCGAGGATTAGCAATAGTATTACTCTCATCTTTCTTTTCTCTTTATTAAAAAACACACAATACCCAGCCAAAACTTGATATTTTTCACTCATAGAATTAGGGCGGAATTACTAATTATCTGCAAAGTTATCATTATTTTTCAGCATTACACCATCTACTTGAATAAAAAATGTTAAAGACTTATCTTGGTGTGTTTTAGGTAGTTACACATTCAAGTATTCTACTTCAATCTACTTGTCCGCTACCTGGGTACTACCTTGCCAATGCATAGGTGGCAAATCGCACTAACTTCGCATTCGGAAATCGGCTGGCATAGTACCGCCGCTCTCAATTACCACGATTTTCAAGCAAAACTAAGCCACAAATATTTACATAAAATAAAAAATGAAAACAAAACGCCTTTTATCAATGATTAGTATGGCTGCCATTGTAGCAAGTTCAAGTGCCGCCATCGACAACGACTCCACCACTACTGTTACCCAGAAAGAGGAGCGTAATGTGATGCTTAACGCATCCGATGCCAATAAGCCTCGTGAGATTCAAATAGGTCTGCCCAGCGAGGACGTTACCGTGTATGAGAACGGACTTCCTGCCGTGTATTCTTCGTCGGTTCACAAACTTTCAGCCCACTGGCGCAGCGACGCATCGCTTGCCGATATGGGACTAATGACTCCTTCCGAATCGGCTATCGCCACCGGAAACATCGCCTACTCGGTGTCGGCAAAGAGCGAAATCGGACAGAAAGAATTTAAGGGTAAGCTCAATTACCACACCAATCACTTCGGACTGCAAAACTTCGATGTAAACCTCTCGGGCAGCATCACTGACAATTGGCTCTACACCTTCGGAACATATCAAAACTTCGACCCGGGCAGCTTCAAGTTGAAATTTACCGACTTCGCCGACCGCACTGCTATCTACCACGCAGGAATCACTCGTATGCTGGGCGACAATGGCCGCATCTCGCTATTCTTCAAGCACTCTCGCAGCCAGAATCCCGGAAATATGGCTACTGCGGCACCGTTTGTTTACTGCGGCGACGGATCGATAGAGAAAATCAACGGATTCGACCCAGGATTGAACTCCTATGTGCCTGCTATGCAGAGTTTTCAATACCTCGACATGCCCACTGGCAAGATGAAGACTTGGAATCTCAACGATGCGCACGAAAACCGAGCTAACGAGATATCGCTCATCACCGACTACACCTTCCAAAATGGCTTGACCTGGAAACTCAACGCAAAATATATGGACGCTCCACGCGCCAACTATGTGGACTTTGGCGGCAGCACTATTGCTAATGTCACCGCAGCCGACGGATATACCCTTGCCGACGGTTCGGCTTACGAGGGATTGATAGAAGGCCGACGCACTTGGCTACACTTCGGTAAGGTGCGAAACGCCCTGCTCACCACCGAACTGAACAAGACTTTTGGCAATCACTCTATGATGCTAGGCTTGAATGAATGGTATTATCATCTCGACTACTATTCATCGTCATTCCAATGGGCTGGAACCGTTAATCCTTATCCCACTGTGCTCTACGCCAACTATGTGAACCCTCTCGATCCATCTCTCACCCCTCAGCGTTCTCAGACATTCGGATACAATGAGCTCAGCCCTGAATATACCGTAGGCTCAGAAAACAAACTTGCTCTCTACTTTACCGATAGCTGGAAAGTTACCGACCGACTGAAACTCTTCTTCGGCGGCCGATTGGAATACTATCGCATGAAGGCAAATCAAATAGCCACTCCTCGCTTCCAAGGTTTCCACATAGGTAATTTCGACACCTATACCCGCGACGAACAAGGAAACATTGTGGCAGTGAATCACAATATCGAACCAGCCAATGTGACTAAGAACAAACTCAACTATGCTGCCACTCTGCAACTCACATATAACCTCACCAACCGCTTTGGCGTCACTGCCGATGCTACAGTGGCTACCCGCTTCCCTCGAATCAGCGAGTATGCAGGAACCGGACCTACCGAAGAGCAATACAATCGCGTGACTATACCTCTTATCCGCGGCGGTATCTTCTTCCGCAACAATTGGGTGGATTTGTCGTCGATGGTGACATACATTGCCAAGTCGAACAATATCGACCAGCAGAACCTCACCAAACCGGGCACCAACGAGGGCAAGACTGTGCTCCTAATCTATGATATCCAGACTCTCGGCTGGACCACATCGGCTGAATTGAAGCCTTTTAAGAACTTCCAATTGCATGCACTCTTCACATACCAAAAACCAGTATATAAAAACTATAGCGCAGGCGTGACCTTCAACGACGGCACCCAAATGTCGGTTAACGCCAACAATATGATTGTGAAGGAGATTCCACAGATTCTCATCGAACTCGACCCGAAATACAATATCACCAAAAACGTATCGGCATGGCTTAGCTTCAGATACTTCGGCAAGACCTACGCCAATCTGCAAGAAGCCCTATTCTTCAAGGGCCACTGGGAAACATTCGGCGGCGTGAACTGGGACGTCAACAAGCACCTAAGCCTCGGCGTGAGCGTGGTGAACATCTTCAACGAGAAGGGCGCCAAGGGCACTATCAGCGGATCTGAACTAATCAGCAAGGAAGAGGCTCACCGCTTCAACGGCAACTATATGAGCGGCAACTACATGCGTCCATTCACTCTCGAATTTAGCGCATCGCTCAAATTCTAACAATTATTGCGGGCCTCGGCACTCGCCTATTGGCCCGCATTACCCGAAAATTTATTAATTTTGATACATAATACTTTCAAACTAAAACATCAAGACCCACAACAATGAAAAAGACAACTATCATCGCCATGATGCTGCTATTGTTTACAGCTATGGCATCGGCTCAGAAGAAAACCATTCGCGTAGCCACCGACAACCTCGACCTCGTGATGCAGGTGGCTCCTAACGGACGTCTCTACCAAGTGTATCTCGGCAAACCGCTTATCGATGCTGCCGACTATGATAACATTAAATGGAACGTTTATGCCGCTTCGGATGGCAGCGTATGCACTCGAGGCCACGAAGTGTATGCCACTTCGGGCTCCGAAGAATTCTTCGAACCAGCCCTCGCCATTACCCATGCCGATGGCAACATGAGCACATATCTCTATTATCAAAGCCACGAGCAACGCGATGTGGAAGGCGGTAAGGAAACCATCATTCGTCTCGCCGACAACAAATATCCTATCAACGTCACCCTGCACTATGTGGCATACACTAAGCAGAGCGTGATAAAGGCTTGGACTGAAATTTCGCACGTAGAGAAGCAGCCTATCTGCCTCTGGCGATATGCAAGCGCCATGCTATACATGAAGCCTAACACCTTCTATCTCACATCATATCACAGCGACTGGGCTCGCGAAGGCCAACCTGCCGAAGAGATGCTTCTGCCAGGCAAACGAGTAATCGACACCAAACTCGGTTCGCGCGCAGCGGAGATGACCGCTCCTTACTTCCAAATCAGCATCGGCAATAAGGCCACCGAAACCGACGGCGAAGTGATGCTTGGCACAATAGGATGGACCGGCAACTTCAGCTTCACCTTTGAAATCGACAATGTGGGCGCCCTACGCATCATACCAGCCATCAACTCTTATGCCAGCGAATATAGTTTGAAAGCCGGCGAAGTGTTCACCACACCAGAATTTATCTTCACCATGAGCGACAAAGGCATAGGCAACGCAAGCCGCAACATGCACGACTGGGCTCGACTCTATCAAGTGAACATGGGCACAGGCGACCGCCTCACGCTGCTCAACAACTGGGAAAACACCGCCTTCGACTTCGATCAAAAGTCGCTCGCCGAACTTATGAAGGATGCTAAAGACCTCGGCGTGGATATGTTCCTCCTCGACGACGGATGGTTTGCCAACAAATATCCACGCAAGGACGACCACGCAGGCTTAGGCGACTGGGAAGCCACTCGCTCAAAACTGCCAGAAGGTGTGCCCGGACTCGTGCGCGATGCCAAGAAAGCCGGCGTGAAGTTCGGTATCTGGGTTGAACCTGAAATGGTTAACCCTAAGAGCGAACTCTTCGAAAAGCATCCCGATTGGGTGATTATGCAGCCTAACCGCGACACTTATTACTATCGCAATCAGCTTGTGCTCGACCTTAGCAACCCTAAGGTGCAAGACTTCGTGTTCGGCGTAATCGACCGTATAATGACCGAAAACCCCGAAATAGCCTACTTCAAATGGGACTGCAACAGCCCTATCACCAACATCTATTCGCCATATCTCGGCAAGAACCAAAATCACCTCTATATAGAGCACGTTCGCGGCGTGTATAACGTATTCTCTCGCGTCAAGGCCAAATATCCTAATCTGCCTATGATGCTTTGCTCAGGCGGCGGTGCTCGCATGGACTACGAAGCCCTAAAATATTTCACCGAATTCTGGTGCTCCGACAACACCGACCCTTACGAACGCCTCTATATGCAATGGAGCATATCTAAATTCTTCCCAGTGAAGGCTATGGGCTCACACGTTACCAACTGGAACAAAAAGGCATCGGTGAAATTCCGCACCGACGTGTGCAGCTCTTGCAAACTCGGATTCGACATCGACCTCAAGTCGCTCTCTGCCGACGAATATAAGTTTATGCAAGAAGCAGTGGCCAACTATCATCGCCTCAAACCAGTGATTCTCGATGGCGACCAATACCGCCTCGTGTCGCCCTACGACACCGACCACTGCGCCATCAATTACGTTTCTGCCGACAAAACCCAAGCCGTGGTGTTCGCCTACGACCTTCACCCTCGCTTCCGCGAACCACAGAAGGCTCTCAAGTTGCAAGGTCTCGACCCAACACGCAAATACACCGTTACCGAGATTAACCTCGAGCCAGGCAAGGTATCGCAAGCCGAATGTAACGGCAAACAATACAGCGGCGACTACCTGATGAATGTGGGAATCGACGTATTCACTGCCGATGAAGGCGCAAGCCATGTGTTCGAGTTGAAATAAATCGTTCTCGGCCATCACTAAAAATATTAGCATTTTCTTTTCAAATAGGCTTTAAGAGCAATCCGACTTCCGCCTTGCGGATGTCAAAACTTCAGCAGATAGCCGCCAAGTGAGATTTGGCGGCTATCTATTTTTAGACATGGCATTTCGGTGCCAAAAAGAACATTATTTTCGGCATAAAACGAAAAAAATCGCCGAAAAACCTTGCTGTGAATAAAAAATTAAGTAATTTTGCAACGCTAATCAGCAAGGCCAATAAGGAAAGATGCCGGAGTGGCCGAACGGGGCGGTCTCGAAAACCGTTATACAGGTAACTGTATCCAGGGTTCGAATCCCTGTCTTTCCGCAACAAGACTGCGAGGATGCTTAATATCAAGCCTCCTCGCTAATTTTTTATATGTTCATACATCTATCACTCCGCGGCTAACGAAAAATGGTTTTTTCGGAAGGCGGGGTCACTCATATAATTGTCCGTAAAAATCCGTGTTGCCTCATGTAATTTGTGCAGAT
>CALZAF010000100.1 GCA_945612775.1 uncultured bacterium
GCTTAGCTAAAGAGTTATCGCATCAATCTGGGCGGTAGTAGCGCTGCTGGTAGAGGCGTGCGAGGAAGTCCCAGTTTGCGGCGAGTATGCTGCCGTCGGAGTCGTAGGGCAGGCGCATGTCACATAGCAAACCGTTGGCGAAGGCATGCTTCAGGAGGTCGATGGGGCATGCTCCGCGAGTGGTGAGCATCTGGTAACCCTCGGTGGCGGCAAGATGTGCGTCGTAGGCAGGATTGTCGGGGTGCTTGATGTATTGTGCCACATTCTGGGCAATTAGAATGCCCTTGGCGCGGGTGCCAAACACCACGAAGTTGTCGGCTTGTCGCAAGTGAGGCAGGTGGCCTTCGGCGCATTGCCCCCACTGCATATCGTCGCTAAGGAATGCCTCGAGGGCATCGTAGCTGTCGAAGAATGCTATATCTTTGCCTTGGGTAGCGTTGTGCAGCTGGGTGTAGAACTTATGAGTGTTGGCGCCGCTCAGGTCTTCGTCCTTTTCGGGCAATTCGCCATCTACAATGGCCTTAATCCATTCGCCCACGGTGAGCGCCAGCGGTCCGGTGGGATTGGAGAGCATCACGCGGTCGTTGAGGTCGCTGAGTTTTGGCGATGCGTCGGCAGGCTTGGAGTGACGTGCTATGATTTCACGAGCTTCGGCGTGAGCTTCCTCGATAGCACCGCGGGCTGCATGGCGCATGAAATAGCTATTCCAGAATAGCCACGACGAAAGTTCGAAAATCGAGTTTACTTGTCCTATGTTGTCGAGTTCTACGTCCATTGCCATAATATATTCCATAGGGTTGGGCGCAGAGAGATATTCCTCGTCGAGCACGCTGAAAAATGCTTCAGCAAGTTGCTTAATCTCGGCGTTATATGGCGAAAGATTGCCATATTCGGGGCTATGGCATTCGATTACATACCAGATGATGAAGCGCAGGTCGTCGAGGTTGAGTTCGGCGTCGCAATATTGGTCGTCGGTGGCGAAAAATGGCAGCGGACAGCCGTAGAACTGCTTGTGGATGGTGATGAATGAACGCCAAATGCCGCAGTCCGACACCACATCTTGATAATATCCTATCACAGCAAGCACTACATTGCGGCGAGTGGCTTCGTCGATGTCGGCAAAGAGGCTGCTGCGGTCGAATATGTCGGCAAGTCGCAGCGCCATTTGCAGGTAAAACTTGTCGCTATCGGCAACCTTGGGATAATTGGGTTGCATCATCATATAATCTTTTACGCTTATGTCCATGAGGTATAGCTTTTTAGTGTCGTTATTAATTCTTCGATTGTGCCGAGGCGTTTTTCGCCCACGGCGATGGTGTAGGTGTCGCCCTGCATGTCAGCTGCTATGAGTGTGCTTGCCGATGCGTCGATGGCTATTCCGTTGCGCATCAGTGCGTTGGCTATGCAGCGGCTGAGGGCTGCAGATGTGCACTCCAGACGCACGGCGTGGCTTGTGGGCAAAGTCATCTCGAAGTCGCCCATTTCTTGGCTGAACGAGAGCGCCTGCGAGCGAAACATGCGGTTGAGCGTGCCGTTGAGTATGAGGTCCTCGGTGCCTCCGGCTATAAAATTACGCTCAGAATCGATAATCCAGAGTTGGTCGGAGAGCAGTAGCGAGAGCGAAATGTCGTGGCTCGAGAGCAACACGGCTTTATGGTGCTTGTGAGCCAAGTCGTGAAGCAGACGCATGGTCTCGAAGCGGCTTGCCACATCGAGGAATGCTGTTGGCTCGTCGAGAATGATTATAGGTGTGCGTTGCGCGAGCGATTTTGCTATCATCGCCTTCTGACGCTCACCGTCGCTAAGTTGCGACACGAAGCAATCGGCTTTATGCTCAATTCCAGCATCGTGCATGGCTTCGCGCACGCGGTCTTTATCCGTTCGGCTCAAACGGCCCCAAAAACCCGTGTGAGGTTGTCGGCCGAGCGACACGAGTTCGGTTACGGTGAGACCGCCAGCCATAATGCGGTCGGTGGTGACGATTCCTATCAAGCGCGAGCGTTCGCGCTGAGTCAGGCGGCAGAGTTCGGCGTCGCCGAGGTTAACGCAGCCCTGCAGAGGGTCCTGCACGCCGGTGATAGTGCGGAGCAGGGTAGATTTGCCCGCTCCGTTAGCACCGAGCAGCGACGTTAGGCATCCCTTGTCGAGCGAGATGTTGAGGTCGCTAAGCACTGTGAGCACGTTGCCCTTGTGCTTATAGCCTACGCTAAGATTATGTGTCGATAGGTATGCCATTTAGTTGAAGTATTGAATGTTTTTGCGGTTAACTATTATATAAATGATTATGGGCACTCCTATGATGGGTGTGATGGCGTTGATGGGAATCACGCCATATTGCTTAGGCAGCACGCTGATGAGCGTGCAGAGCAGAGCCACGGCAGCACCGGTAACCATTGTGGCAGGAATCAGGCGGTTGTGGTTGCTGGTATTGAGCAGTAGTCGTGCTATGTGCGGCACCACAAGTCCTATGAAACTAATGGGACCGCAGAACGCCGTTACGCCAGCGGTGAGGATGCCGGTGATGATGAGCAGTGCGTTGCGCGTCTGCTTGGTGTTCACGCCCAGATTTTCGGCGTAACGAGTGCCCAGGAGCAGGGCGTTGAGTGGTTTGACCAGCGTGGTAGATGCTGCGAGCGCCACGATGATGAAAAAGGCGAAAAATGGCAGCTGCGACGGCGTTACGCCCGAAAAATTGCCCAATCCCCAGATTACGTAGCTGTGAACGCCCTCTTCGGTGGCGAAGAAGTTGAGCAGGCTCACTGCGCTCGACGCCAAATAGCTCACCAATATGCCTATGATGAGCAGCATTGTGGAACTATGCACCATGGTGGAGAAAATCAGCAGAACTATCAGCACCAAGGCTGCGCCAGCGAGGGCACCGATGAGTATGGTCATATATGAGCCCACCGACTGTGTGAGCCACACTGCGCTGCCCGAGGCAAGCATCACCACAGCCACTCCGAAGCTGGCACCAGTGGAAACTCCGAGAATCGATGGTCCAGCAAGGGGATTATTGAACGCCGTCTGTAGCAGCAGTCCTGCCACCGACAGCGCAGCTCCACTTAGGGCGGCGGTTACTATCATGGGTACGCGCGTGTTGAGGATAATTATCTCCCACACGGCATTTTCGTGACCCTGACCGGTGATAATCTGCCACACAGCCCGTGGCGCAATATCCACCGACCCGATGAGCAGATTTGCCATCACAAGGGCAATCAGCACGGCTATGATTATAGCCATGGCTATGGGAAAACTTATCTTATTACTTGTGCTGCGATTCATTTCGATAGCGGGGTATAGTAGGAGGTGGTGGCGTCAGCACCAGCCAATTCGGGGTGGAAAATTACGAAAAAGTCGTGCAGCAATCGCTCGGGGTGGAAGGGGAATTCCTCGAAGAGATTGGTGGTAGTGGTGTTGCACACCCACACGCGCTGCTGCTTATAGGCGGCAAACTCCGAGTTGAGTTCGTAGGCCTTCTGAAGGTCGGCGTAGCTCTTAACGGTGTGGCTTTTTATGAGCCAGATGTCGGCATCGCGGGCGGTGGCGAGCACTTGGCTGAAATCGAGCTGAATAGAGCTCACTTCGGCATTATCGCTCCACGGATAGGTGGCGCCAGCGTCGGCAAACATCTTAGCCATATAGCTCTTGCCGCCCGGCACAAACCACACGCCGCTGGTTATCGATTCGGTAATTACCGACGGCTTAGTTTCGGCTTTTGCGGCTGCCTGTAGAATTTTGTCATATTCCTGCTCAACACCGGCGAAGATGCTGTCGGCGAGGGCGGTGTTACCGAAGAGTTCGCCGAAGAGTTTAATCCACTCGGCACGGCCCAGAGGGGTGGATTCAAGGTAGTCGGCGCACTCTATGATGGGGATGCCCAGCGAAGCCACTGCACCGTAGCCCGCATTCTGATAGGGCGACACTATGATGGCATCGGGCGAGAGTTCCACTATCTTTTCCACTGTGGGCGAGATGGCCGATCCGGCATTGATTATGCTGCCGCTCTGCAGCCCTTGCACTATCTCGGGAATCTTGTAATACTCGGCATCGCAAACACCACGCACGGCATCTATCTTGCCAAGTTCGCCTATCGCGCCGGCGTGCACCGACGAATAGACCAGCGTGCGCTCGAGCGGAGTGCGCACCAGCGTGCCATCGGGCATCGGCGAGGGTAACTCAGCATCGCGAGGCACAAGAATATAAGTTTGTAGCAATTTTCCATCGACCCAAGGATTGACCACATCTACTTGAGTGTAGTCATCGTGGTGCATCACGCGCAACAGCGAGGCTGTGGTGATTGCATTATCTTGATTGTCAGATTTTTGTTCGCGGTGTGCACCAGAACACGAAGCCAATAGTGCAATGCCGATAAAGAAATAAATGATTCGCTTAAACATAGCTTAAAATTTGCAATATAAAAAGGCAATCAAAAGACTGCAAAGCCCCGACGCAGCCAGCCCCGTTGCCATGCAGCACACTACAAAGATACTCCATTTTTTCATGAAATCTATCCTCGCGACCATTAATTAACGCAAAAAGCCCAAGCAATTCATCCAAGCTACATTGCTATTAAATTTTTTTGAAAAAAATTTGGCGAAAATTTGGTTATGTGAAATTTTTTATGGAATTTAGTCGGGAATTTGTTTGAATGCTGCTTTGATGGCTAGGAAAAATAGTATTATCGATTTATTTCTAATGATTTTGGTGGAAAACTGATTTTTTTTCTTAAAAATCGGCGGTGTGTGATGGATTTGGGTGTATTCTGTCATCTATTGTTATATAAACTAATAATTGTGTGTGTTATGAAACTGGAATTGTATTATGATGAAATCGTGAGTTATGTTGAACGAAATTTCTTGATTCGTCCGCAGCTGGTGTGTGTGGATGAGAGTAGTATTGACGTTATGTATAGGGTTAATAGGTTTTTGCCGGCTATGACGGTGCGGGTTAGAGTTGATGAGTGCTGCAATGGCGTTGTCAGTCTCTCGTATGAGTGCAGCGCGGCTATGTCGATGATGATTTCGGGAGCTATTGGCCACTTAGGGAATGATTTTGTTAAGGGCGTTGACATTGATACGGAGAAAAAGCGTGTGATGGTTCGACTTGGCGAAATTGATGTGCTTGAGAAGCCATTGAAATATGTGGAATTGGATGAAATTTCGTTTTACGACTCGCATATAGGCGTTACAGCAAGTTTGAAATGAGTGCTTGATTAACGATAAATAGTGTGAATTTTAAAAATGAAGGGCTTTGGCTACTATCCTATGATTGGCATATTGCGGTGGCGATACACATGGCAGCTTTTACGCTACGGAAGAAATAGATGAATAAAACTTAATTAAAATAAATAGAGTAGTTATGATGATGAATGACGAAGAAATGATACTAAAGAGTGCTGAGCATATTTTTGAGATTTTGGCTCAGCGAGTTGATGGCGACCAGTTGAAGCTTGTGCGCTTGGCATTCGAGCTGGCTGCCGAGGCACATAAGGACCAGAAGCGCAAGACGGGAGAACCGTATATCGTTCACCCGATAGCAGTAGCGCGCATCGTGGCAGAGGAATTGCAACTCGGTGCTAATCCTGTGATGGCGGCGTTTCTGCATGATGTGGTAGAAGATACTCAATACACTATTGATGACATTCGCGAGCGTTTCGGCGGTGACGTGGCTTTCCTCGTGGGTGTGGTGACCAAGCAGAAGAAGGCAAAATACGACAAGTCGAAGCAAGTGGATAACTACCGCCAGATACTGGCATCGGTGCACTATGATGTGCGAGCCATCTTGGTGAAGCTTGCCGACCGTCTGCACAATATGCGCACTTTGGCAAGCATGCGCCCCGACAAGCAGATGAAGATTGCCGGTGAGACCGACTATTTCTATGCTCCGCTTGCCAATCGCTTGGGACTTTATCACGTTAAGTCGGAGTTAGAGAACTTGTCGTTTCATTATCGTTGTCCTCGTGAGTATGAGCAGTTAGAGCGTTTGCTCAACGAAGATAAACTTGCGGAGCAAGATAACCTTGCAGCATTTTGCTCTAAAGTGAGTGAACTGCTCGATGCTAAAGGCATCAAGGCGCGAATAGAACTGCGCTATCGCATGCCATACAGCATCTGGCGCAAGATGCGCTCTACGGGATGCGATTTCAAGCATGTTGCTGGCAAGCACTATATCCGCATTATCTACAATGCTGAGAATCAGTGCGAAGAGAAGAATCTTAGCCTTGGCATCTATGCCGCACTTACCGACTTCTTCAAGGAGCGTCCGGGCAGTGTAGCCAACTATATCAATGCGCCCAAGGAGAACGGCTACCAGAGCCTCCACGTTAAGCTGCTCAACGAACAAGGCGGATGGGAAGAAATACATATCTCATCGGAGCGCATGGTGCGCAATTCGCGTTTGGGCTGTGCCGCCGAGCGTACGGAGGAGAATGTGACCGTTTGGCTCAATAAGTTTAAGGACGTGCTCAAAGACGTGGCTGAGCATAGCCGCGAGATGGACTATATGGACGGCGTAACGGCATCGTTCTACAACGACGATATTCAGGTGTACACGCCTCAGGGAAAGGCTATTATGCTGCCTAAGAATGCTACGGCGCTCGACTTTGCGTTCGAGATTCACAGCAAGCTGGGACTGCATGCCGAATATGCACGCATCAACGGCAAATTGAGTTCGTTGAAGACTGTGCTGCATCGCGGCGATTGCGTTGAGATAAAAGCTGACGATAACGCCTTACCCGACAATGACTGGCTGCAGCATGTGTTGACTTATAAGGCAAAGCGTACTCTTCGCAGCTATTTTGCCAACAAGGAGAAGATGCCATATGTGCGTTGCTCCTGCTGCCATCCATTGCCAGGCGACGAAGTGATAGGCTTTAAGGATGCCGAAGGAAATATCACTCTGCATAAGCGCAACTGCCCCGATGCCATACGCATGGCTTCGGAACAAGGCGATTCAATCGTGGCAGTGAATTTTGAGGAACAGGAAGAATTTCTATTCCCGGTACGAATTTGCATTCGTGGTATCGACCGCCATCACCTTCTAAGCGACGTGGTGGCATGCATAACCGAGCGTCAGAACCTATCTATTTCTCGTCTCAACACCGAGACAGTTGACCGCATCGTTGAGACTTCGGTTGATTTTGCAGTCCACTCGGTGAATGAGCTGGATAAGGCAATAGAGTCAATCTCGGGAATCCAGAATGTAGATGAGGTTTCGAGAATCGACATTGAATAAGATAAAACCCGTGCATACAGAGAAAACAAGATAGATGAGAATATGAAACGAAACATAAAAATAACAGTATGGATTATCGCCGCAGTTGTATTACTTGCCGGAATCATACTTGGAGCCCCTGTCATTAAATCCTATGTGGATGATATACTTAATCCGCCATTTGATGAAACCTCCATTTTTCCGGATGAGGGCAGAGAAAGTCCTGCCGACACCACAATCGTGGTAAATGGCGTTGCTGTGAAAATGATAGGCGTAAAGGGCGGTAAGATTAACTGCAAGGGCCGTAGAAAGACGATAGAATTAGATGATTTCTACATCGGCGAGACTGAAGTGACTCAGGAACTATGGATGGCAATAATGGGTGAGAATCCTTCCGTTCATCAGGATAGCATGCAATGCCCTGTAGAAAATGTAGATTTGCTGGAGTGCGTCGAATTTGTTCATAAACTGGATTCTGTATCGGGAATCGAGTTTTATATCCAATCCTATCCAGAGTGGTTATATGTGGCGCATCTTGGCAGAAGGGATGCAGATTCATCCTGCAATGAGGATAGTATGAGTTGGTATAAAGAGAACTCAGATAGCATTCCTCATCCCGTAAAGCTCAAAAAGCCAAACGCACTTGGCGTATATGACATGATTGGCAATGTTTCGGAATGGACTCTCAGCGGGTCCGACCCGTTGTTCTTTGTGGTAGGCGGCAGCTATGAGACAGAAAAAGAATGTTTGCGTATAGATGGATACGATATCGACCATGCAAGCGTTAAGATGGAATCTATAGGTTTAAGACTGGTGTGTTTTCTGAAAACAGCTCAGAAACAGACAGAATATTAATTGAAAAAGAATGAGTAATATGAAGATAAATTACGCAACAATAAGTAATACAGGAAAGCGACGTAATAACGAAGACGCTTTCCGAGTGGTTGACCCGAAGGACGGGAATCGGTTTATGGCATTGGTATGCGACGGTATGGGCGGCCATGCTATGGGCGAGGAAGCGAGTGCTACAGTATCGAATAGCCTCGCGAATTTCTGGACAAAGCACACCGACGAGCCCGACAGTAAGGAAAAGGTGGAAAAGGCATGCCAGAAAGCTCGAGTGGCGATAGACAAACGTTCGAGTTCGTTGGGCAACATTCAGATGGGCACAACAATGGTTATGGCAAGCATCGAAAGCGATAAAGTTACCATAGCTCATGTGGGCGACAGCCGATGCTATTTGCAGCGCCCAGGAGAGGGATTGCTCTATCAAACCAAAGATCACATACGCATAGATTTCGGATGGGAACTCGTTGACCGCTGCTTCTTTTCCTATAGGCCGGAAAGTGCCGTTCCCGATGTAGTGCAATTTGACTTGCATGCCGGCGACAGGATTTTGGTCTGCTCCGATGGATTGTACAAGAGCATGCCTCCCGAAATCTTGAAGGAGCGAATGATGGACGATAAGCCGCTTGCCGATATCCTCGACGTGTATGACTTTCTCTGCTACAAGAACGGCGACGACAACTATACGGCAGTATTGATTG
>CALZAF010000101.1 GCA_945612775.1 uncultured bacterium
GCGCGGATGTTAGTGGATTTGCCGAGGCCGTTTAGACGCTGCAATTTTGCTACTGTAGTGCCGTATCGTGCTGCGATAGCACCGAGAGTTTCGCCTTGGCGAATCTTGTGAGTAGATCCGTAACTGCGTCCCGATGATTTGCGGTTCTTAGGAGCGTAGTTTCTGCTCTTGTTGTAGCTGTTCTTATTGAACGTATAAGTATCGGTGTGAGTAGTCTTGTTTTCGAAGTCGAAAATAGCTTCAGGGTTGATAGCTATACCCATGAAACGGGTCTCGAAGTGAAGGTGAGGACCAGTGCTGTGGCCAGTGTTGCCGCCGAGGGCGATTGGTTGACCGGCTTCTACGCGTTGGTCGGGCTTAACTAAGAAGCGAGAAAGGTGACCATAAACAGTCTCCATACCGTTGTCGTGACGAACTATCACATAGAATCCGTATCCTCTGCGTTCGTATTTAGTAAGGCGCACCTTACCGCTGAAAGCAGCGCGTACGGTATCACCTACCGATAGGCCCAAGTCGATGCCGTAGTGCATGCGGCGGAAACGAGGACGATAGCCATAGCGCGAAGTGATTCTGCCTTCGATAGGCATGTGATATTTCGAAACGTCGAGCACCTTAGTGGCTGGAATATCTGAGTTGCGATAGGCGTTTACCTTGTCGCTTTCCCATCCTTCGGCGTAGATGTCGAGTTCTGGTTCAGGCTCGTCTTCATCATATAGTTGAGTGGCAAATTCCTGTGCTTCTTTCAAGCGGATTTGCTCTTGTACGCGATTCTGGTGTGCTAATAATTTTTCGTGAGTCTTTGAATAGTTCGACACGCTTTGTAGGTTCTGCGCAGATGCGCTGCTTGCCATTGCCATAACGACAACAGCAACCGTAATTGTTCCTATTCGTGTTATAATCTTATTAAAGTTCATATAGTATCTCTACCGTTTGGCTTTTTGGTTGCTCAAAGTTACGCATTAATTTCTTAAAATTCAACGAATTAAGTGCTAAAACTTGTAAAAATTTTGAAATTTACTTTTCCTTTGTTTTGTAAATCACTGATTGACAGTGATATATCAAATTCGTTCGCGATGTGCCAAAAATCAGCTTATTAGGCTCCAATCTACGTCACGCTCGAAGATTTCGTTGATGTGGTGGCCCAAATCGGCATATTTTGGCGAAGTGAGTTTAGGGTCGATGTCGATGATGCTTCGGGCATCGTCGCGCGCCAGTTGCACTATTTGTCCGTCTTGTGCGAGGTTTGAAATCTTCAGGTTGAAGGCGATTCCGCTTTGCTGGGTGCCTTCCATGTCGCCCGGGCCGCGAAGTTTCATATCTTCTTCAGCCACGATGAATCCGTCGTTGGTTTCGGTCATTACGTGCAGTCGGTGCTTGGTTTCCTTGGCGAGTTGATGCTTCGACATAAGGATGCAGTACGACTTGGCGGCACCACGCCCCACGCGGCCGCGCAGCTGATGCAGCTGGCTCAATCCGAATCGTTCGGCGTTCTCTATCACCATTACCGAAGCATTTGGCACGTTCACGCCAACCTCGATAACGGTGGTTGCCACCATAATCTGAGCCTGATTGCTTACGAAGAGCTGCATCTGATGGTCTTTCTCGGCGGGCTTCATTTTGCCGTGTACGTAGCATACGCGATAGCTCGGGAAGGTTTCGCAGATGGTGCGATAGCCCTGCTCGAGGTCGTGAAGGTCGAGTTTCTCGTTTTCTTGAATAAGCGGGTGTACCACATACACCTGTCGGCCCTCGGCGAGTTGTGAACCGAGGAAGCGATACATCTGCAAACGCGATTCTTCGGTGCGGAGCAGTGTGGTAACTGGTTTGCGGCCTGGCGGAAGTTCATCGATTACCGATACGTCGAGGTCGCCATATACGGTCATGGCAAGTGTGCGCGGGATAGGTGTTGCTGTCATCACTAAAACGTGAGGCGGATTTACGTTTTTGCTCCATAGTCGGGCGCGTTGTGCCACGCCGAAGCGGTGTTGCTCGTCGATAATCACCAGCCCGAGGTTGCGAAATTGCACCACGTCCTCGAGCAAGGCGTGTGTGCCGATGATAATCTGCAGCGATCCGTCGAGCAGACTGGAGTGAATGGCTTCGCGATCCTTTTTGCGTGTAGAACCCGTGAGCAGGGCGCACTTAATGCCAAGCGGTTCCACAAGGTGGCTAATGGTTTCGTAGTGCTGAGCTGCGAGAATCTCGGTAGGCGCCATAATTGCCGCCTGATAATTGTTGTCGAGCGCGAGCAGCATGCACATTAGCGCCACGAGAGTCTTGCCGCTGCCAACGTCGCCTTGTAGCAGGCGATTCATCTGCCTTCCGCTACCCATATCGGTGCGAATTTCCTTTATTACGCGCTTTTGAGCGCCAGTCAGGGCAAACGGCAGGTGTTCGGAATAGAAAGTATTAAAATAATGACCTACGCGCGAGAATACGAAGCCGCGAAGCTTAGCATTTCGGGTAGATGAGTAGCGCAATATGTTGAGTTGCAGATAGAAAAGTTCCTCATATTTCAGGCGGAACTGCGCTTTCTGCAGCGAGTTGATGTCGGTGGGGCGGTGAATGTTTTTAAGAGCTTCGGAGAGCGGCATTAGGTGGTATTTATCGATAATCTCTTGCGGCAGTGGGTCGGGGATGCGAGCCACAGCTTCGGTAGCAAGCAGATTGTCGATGAGTTGCTGCATGGTTCGGTTGGAGAAAGAACGGTTGCGCAGCGTCTCGGTGAGGTTATACATGCCGCGGAGTCCGCCGGTGAGTTTGGCAGGGCTATAGACATCCACTTCGGGGTGGGCTATGCTGTAGTAGCCCTTGTAAAGAGTGGGCTTTCCGAAAATGACGTATTCGGTGCCGGTGCGATAACTTTCTTGAATCTGCTTAACGCGATTGAACCACACACATTCTATTGTGCCCGATCCGTCGGTGAATAGGGCATTAAGTCGGCGTTTAGCGCCTTCGCCTTGGGGTGTGAAGTTGATGAATCTACCCTTTAGCTGAATGTAGGGCATTTCGCCTTGCAGGTCGGTGATGTGGTGAATGGTGCTGCGGTCGATGTATCGAAAAGGGAAATAATACAGGAGGTCGTAGAACGAGCGAATCTCGAGTTGCTTGGCAAGCAGCTCGGCACGCTTAGGTCCAACGCCCGGCAGGTATTTTATTTCGGTTTTCCGCAGTTGATTCATTTCTTAAGCAGGAATTCGGCAATGAATATATCGTTGGGGTGAGTAATCTTAATGTTGTTCACTTCGCCCTCTACGAGGTGAATGGCGTGTCCAGCGTGTTCAAACACCGATGCATCGTCGGTAAAGAAGTCGGCATAGGGCACATTGTAGGCATCGATTAGCAGTTTGGCATCGAAGGTTTGTGGAGTCTGCACGGCGCGCAGCGATGCGCGGTTGAGTGCTGTAGAGTGGCCGTTGGCATCGGTCTGGCGAATGCTGTCGGTGACCTCGGTGGCAGGGATTGCGCTTGCGTGGGTGGCAGCTTCGCTGAATATCTTCTCGATGAGTGCGGTGGAGATGAGCGGACGCACGCCGTCGTGCACGGCAATGATGTCGCCGTCGAGGACGTTGGTGATGGTGCTGATGGCGTTTTTCACCGAGGCGAATCGACTGTTTCCGCCAGCCACCACGCTGTGCTCGGTGGTGAACTGGTATTCACTGCAGAGGTCAGCCCACCAATCGATGAAGTTTTCGGGAAGCACCACAATAATCTTGCAGTTGGGTACGGCGGCAAACTTCTCGATGGTGTGCATAAGCACAGGTTTGCCAGCCAAGAGGCAGAATTGCTTAGGCTTTTGCGAGCCGAAACGGTGTCCGCTTCCGCCAGCCACTATTATTGCATATTTCGTCATAGAATTCTTGTATTTTATTTTGGCTTCGAGCCTTGTTGCTAATGCAAAATTACGAAATTGCTGCTTGTTTACGAAATGCAAGTGCATAATTTTTCGCTGCCGGTGACGAAGTGCTAATTTGTGATTACAAGTTTGAATTAAAGAACATGTAATAAGTGATGCCAGATAGTGGCGAGAGAACGCGGCTGAGGGCAATAAATATAAAGAGGGACTTTTCAACAAAGTCCCTCTTTAACGTCTTCAATAGGTATAATTTTTTAAGGTAAAAAAGATTGTTTTAGGTTTATGGTGCAAAGATGCACCCAATATTCGTACTCTGCAAATAAAATTTTATGCTATAAAACATATTTTTTGAATATCTTCGCAGTGTATTTACTCGAAAGTTATTTCAAGTAGCTGATTTGCAATTAAATAGCCGTAAATCTTTATAAAATCAACAAAAAGTTAAAAAATATTAAAGAGATATTTTTATTGCCAAATTGTTGAAATTTGTTAGAAAGCGTCGGTGGAAAATTGTTTTTCAATCAGCCTTTGGATGCGCTTTGCGATGTAAAGATAGTAAAAATTTTGGTTTTGAAGTAGCAAAATGCTATTAAAATAGCAGATTTTGCCCATGAAATATTTTTTAACAAATCGGTAGGGTAATGATGTGTAAGTGCACAAAAATGTGCAAGCAAGATGGGCAAACCCGCGCAAAAAGGATGCGCAAGTGCCATACTGTAAATTATTTAGTGCACTAATAGTTAATCCTTTTCAAATTCCTGCAGGGATAGATTTGAGCCGTCGAAGGTGGCGAAAGTGCTGTGGCTGATCCATTCTCCGAGCACTGCCATGCGCATCATTTGGATGGGAATCGCTTGTTTTGAGAAATATTTACAAAAAGTCGTGTAATCCGCGTGAAAAAACCGACAAAATATTTATCTTTGCAGATAAATCGCATATTGATATGACAATAGCCAAAAAAATAAAGCAAATAATCGGAGAATTTTCCGACGACTATGTATTTACTGCAGCCGATTTCGATGTTGATGTAAGGCAACGCGAGGCTGTGGCAAAGGCATTGCAACGTATGGCTATGCGCGGCGAGATTTTAAAATTGTTGAATGGCAAGTTCTATAAGCCTCGCATTACGGAGTTTGGACCATTAAAGCCTTCACCTGCGCAGATTGTGAAAGAATATTTGGTAAAAGACGGAAAGGTTATTGGCTATCTTACTGGGGCATCGGCATTTGCACAATTCTCTCTTACTACACAGATATCTTCGAAGATTCAGGTGGGCACCAATGTCTATCGTCAGCCTATAAATCGAGGAGGTTATAAGATTTCTTTTGTGCTCCAGCCCAATGAAATTACTGAGGAAGGGGTGGAATTGATGAAGATTCTCGATTGCTTGCGATTCATCAAGGAGGTTCCCGGATGTACGCCAGCCGATGCTTGCCTAAGAATGAAGTATGTGATATCGAATTTATCAGAATCCGAAATAGAAAAGCTTGCGAAGTATGCTATGAAATATACTCCGTTTGTGAGAGCCTTATGTGGCGCTATTATGGAGACGTTAGGTTGTGATGGAGACATTGTGGAAGAATTATATCAGTCTTTGTCGGGAGTCTCGAGATACCGACTCCCGATTCCAGAATACATAATACCGACAAAACGAAAATGGAGAATCTATGAACCTACATGAGAATACAAAACTGTTTGCAGATGCCGTTCTTGCAGCAGCACAGTATCTGCAAATCAAACCGTTGTATGTTGAGAAAGATTATTGGATAACTCGAACGCTAAAGCTATTGTCTCAGAGTGATAGTGAAAAGAGAGCTATCTTTAAAGGAGGCACGAGCTTGTCGAAAGCCCACCATATAGGGGCTCGGTTCTCTGAAGATATCGACCTCGCGATAGTTGACGCCAATTCTTTATCAGGCAATCAGCGAAAAATGCTTATCAAACGATTGGCAAAATCTATGACAGAAGGTCTTGAGGAGATAGATACACCTGGCGTTACAAGTAAGGGCTCGAGCTATTATAAATCAATCTATGGCTATAGTAGGCTCGCTGAATTAGACGATGCAGCTCTTGGCGATAAAGCTCCTGTGAGATTGGGGCAGATAATGGTAGAAATTAACTCGTTTGCTAATCCTTATCCTTTTGTGCCTTGTGAGATTGATAACTTTATAAGAGAGTTTTTGCATGCCACTGGTAATCATGGATTGATAGAGCAATATGGTATGCAGACTTTTGAATTAAATGTGTTGGACAAAAAACGAACAGCAACTGAGAAAATAGTTTCATTGCTTAGGTTCTCGTTGGCGGCGGATTATAAAATGGAACTTGCAAAGAAGATTCGTCATTTCTATGATCTTTATTGCTTGATGGAAGATGGCGAATGTGCAGATTATATCTATACCGATGAATTTATTACCGACTTAAAATTGCTCTTGGAGCACGATAGGGGGATTTTCGATAATCCAGATGGATGGAATAAACGGTCAATTGCAGATTCACCCCTGTTTGATAATATCATGGATATTTGGAATATGAAACTTGCTCAGGTGTATTCTTCGGAATTGTCGAGTTTGGCTTATAGGAGTATTCCCGAACCCGAATTAGTTATTAAAAATATATTATCGATATTAAATCGAATAAGAGTAATTGGGATATAGCAAGTTAATCCTTTTCAAATTCCTGCAGGGATAGATTTGAGCCGTCGAAGGTGGCGAAAGTGCTGTGGCTGATCCATTCTCCGAGCACTGCCATGCGCTTGCCGGTGGGGAGGATTTCGTTAATGGCTATGTGCAGGTGTCCGTAGATGTAGAAATCGATATCGGGGTGCTTAGCCGAATGTTCTTGAGAGAAGTCGCGCACAATCTTTAGGCCGCATTCTATGTCGCAGTCGATGTTGATGGGTTTGCGGCTCACGCGGTTGCTTTTCGACCAGCCGGTGGCGAAAGGCAGCGTAAGGCGCGGGTGTATGGCAGCGTAGAGGCGTTGGCAAATGCGGTTGTGGAATATGCCCGACATGATGCGATAGGGCAGTGGTTGCTTGCCCACCTTGTCGCCGTGGTCGAGCAAGAATCGATGCCCGTCGATTTCCTCAATGATAGGTCCGTCGATTACCCTTATTCCGAGTTCGGAAGGCAGATAATCGAAGATCCAGATGTCGTGATTGCCGGTAATCCAAGTGATGGCGATGCCGCTATCGGCAAGTTCGGCGAGTTTGCCGAAAAAGCGCACATAGCCGCGCGGCACCACATTTCTATATTCAAACCAATAGTCGATGATGTCGCCCAGCAGATATATGCTCTTAGCCGAGTGCTTGATGGAGTCGAGCCAGCGCACCACGCGCCGTTCGCTATCCAGGGGGTTGCTCAGATAGGCAGCACCCAGGTGCGTATCACTAATAAAATATGTGTATTTGCCCGCCATCGAGGGAAAAAAGATTATAGGAAACCGAGTTCGAGTTTAGCTTCTTCGCTCATCATGTCCTTGTCCCATTCGGGTTCGAACACGAGGTTAGTCTCAACCGAAGTGACGCCGTCGATGCTGCCCACCTTCATGCTCACGTCCTCGAAGAGGAAGTCGCTTGCAGGGCAGTTAGGGGCAGTGAGTGTCATGTCGATTTTCACCGAACCGTCGTCGTTGACCACAATTCCGTACACCAAACCGAGGTTGTAGATATCGACGGGAATTTCCGGGTCATAGACGGTTTTTAGCATCTTTACGATGTTTTCTTCTATTTCAAGTCGTTTCTTTTCGTCCATAAGTGCAAAGATAGTGCATCTTGGCGATAAATCAAACACAAAATCGGCGAAAGGGGGTCGGGAGATGGCGAAAGAAAAGTGAATAAACTAAAATATGTGGTAAAAAATGGCAACATGTGGCGAGATATGGGCAAAACTGCGCCAATTTTTTTGTGCAAAAGAACTAAAGTTTGTAGATTTGCAAATAATTTTTGAAAACAACGATATAACAACAGACGATGAAACGAATTTTTTCGATTATAGTGTTATTGGTTGCCATGGCTACATCATTTACAATGAGCGCAGAGTCGCGCTGGGGTGTGGTGGCAGGCGTAAATGTTAACGCGTTTCCAGCATATCAGCGAGGCGACTATAAGCTCTATGACACCAGCAACACCATTGGCGGAACAGTGGGTATCAACGGCGAAATCTTTTTCCCCGGCATCGGTATGGGCGTAGATGCATCGCTTCTTTACGACTTCACGCCAGCCACATTGCAGCTCGGACAGCGCGAGATATGGGCATCGCAGGGCATAGGCGAGGAAAAGATTAAGATGCATATCCTCGAGATTCCATTGAATTTGAAATATCGCTATATCAATCTTAACGGTATTGAAAACAAGATTTATCCATTTGTGTTCGGTGGTCCAAGCATCAACTTCCTCTTGGCGCACAGCGACGGCGGCAATATGGCATACACCACCACATCGCTTGGCATGCATGTGGGCTTCGGCGTGGAATTGATGCGCAAATTCCAGATTTCGGCAAGCCACGAATGGGGATTGAGCCAGCAGTTCAAGACCATCTTGCTCGAGGACAATGCGCACAAATTGCGCACATGGCATATCCGTTGCACATATTTCTTCTAAAAACGATAGCGTAACGTATTACGGCATATAGTTAATCTGTTTTTGCCGGGGAATTACATTCAGTGTGGTTCTCCGGCAAATTTCGTTGTTGAAGCAGTGGCGAAAAGGCGTTATTTCATAAGAATGTATAGAATGAAAATGTAATAGTGCAAGAGCAGAGCGGGCACTTGGAGTTAACTTTGTGGCGTTCGTAGACCGTTAAGACTAACTATTCTCGCTTGGCGGCGACGGCATCAGCGACGTGGCATTTTC
>CALZAF010000102.1 GCA_945612775.1 uncultured bacterium
AAAAATCCCGAAATATCAGCCGCCTGAAGAATATCCAAACCTAAAGGCTCCAAAAATAGAGAAGCTGCGCCGTAAACCTCAATTACGACACAGCCTCATTGATTAATGGGGAGAGATTAGATGCCGTTGATGGCTCGTAGAATGTCGGCAACAGCCACTTCGCTGGTGACCTTGCGATTGTCCTCGTCGGCGCCTTTTGCGCCCATATATACATCGTTGCGCGAGAATTTCATTTGGCTGGGCACTGTGATGCTCGCCGAGGCATGAATCTCGCTTGCACCAGTGGCTTGCAGAATGTGGGCTGCATTAGAGGCATTAACGCCGCATCCCGGCATGATGATTATGCGGTCGGCAGCCTGCTTTACGAGCTGGGTTAGGAGAGGAATGCCCTCAACTGCTGTGGGTTGTTGCCCAGATGTGAGCACACGGTTGCAACCGAGTTCTATGATTTGTTCAAGAGCCTCTTCAGGGCAGCGGCAGCGGTCGAATGCGCGGTGAAATGTGATATTGATGTCGCCACCAGCAGCATCCACAAGTTGGCGGCATGCGTCGATGTCGATATCTCCATTTTCGGTAAGGCAGCCTATCACCACGCCATCTACGCCGAGCTGGCGCAGCATCTTGATGTCGGTGACCATAGTGCGCACTTCGGCGGGAGAGTAAAGAAAATCGCCGCCGCGAGGGCGAATAAGAGCGTGAACGGTAAGCCCCAGCATACATGCCTCGGCAGCCAAACCAGCCGATGGGGTGATTCCGCCTTCGCTCAATGCGCTGCATAGTTCGATGCGAGCAGCTCCGCCTCGCTTTGCTGCCAATGCGCTATCGATGTCGCCTGAACAAACTTCGAGAGTATATTTCATGTCTGATATTCGTTTTTTGAGGATTATTACTACTGCAAACTTACGAAAAATTGACTAAAGAATAGCCACACAATGCAGTTTTTTATGCATTTGTGTGGCTAAACATATTATTCAGATTTGGCTGATATTGGTGCTATTGAACATAGAATACTCTCACTTCGCCTACAGGGAGACTGCCCTTGATGACGAGTGGAATATGTCGGCTGTCGGTCGAAATCCAGCAATGAATGTCGTCGGACGACTTAGTCTGACCGTCCTGCGTGAATGTGAATGAGATGTGATGCGCTATCTGCTTCGAACCGTTGCGCATTTCCACATGCTCCACCTTGTGATACTTCACTGTTACGTTTTCTTTCCTTTTTCCTGAGAAAACGGTGCTCTTAATCACTCCATTAGCCTTAAAGGTGTTGAAATCGAGGGTGCGAAGGAAATAAAATACGCTGAGCATATCGTAGGCTTGCCCCGGAGCTTGGAGTTTTACGTAGCGGGTATCGCGGTCTTGGCGAATTACGGTGCAGTTAGCCAGTGAATATCCGTCGGAGTAAGAATATTCGACTATATCCTTGCCGTAGTGCTTGCCTTCGTGCGATGTTTTAACGTATTTCATTGGCTTCAATCCATCCTTCAGGATTTGGCAAGTTAGCGTGTCGCGAACAGGATAGATTTTGTCAGCCCACGAGCGTGTATATGCAGTGAGCGATGTGTTGTAGTGATCTCCGCTGTTTTGAAGGCTGAGTTTTGCCGATGCTGCGTGTTTCCAAATCACTCCCCAATGATATACTACTTCGTAATTTAGAGTCTCATCGCTGAAAGAAGATAGAGCTTGAGCCTTAAATGACGCACCAAGGCATAACAAAACTGCCATAGCAGAGGCAAGGTATCGTGAAAGTGATGTTCTAATAGTCATATTTTCGGAAATTAAATATTCTGTTTTGCATTTTGACCAAAAATGTGGTCAATAGTTTAATGTATAACAACCGATAAAAGGTGAAAAATCCGAAAATGACTACTTTTTAGGCTCCATGTGAATGCCAATGTGGGTTTTCTGTCCAAATTCGTCGCGAAGTCGTCGCTCGATGCCCGAAGCTACTTCGTGAGCTCGACTTAGAGGCGTGTTTCCGTCCATGCGCACATGCACTTCAATGGCAATCTGGTTGCCTATACGGCGAGTGCGCAAGTGGTGCGGTGACGAGACCTCATTTCCCTGCATAATGATGTCTAAGATGTGCTTTTCGGTTTCGGGTGGAAGTGACCGCTCAAGAAGTTCGTCGATACAAGGCGAGAGGAGTTTATAAGCTACTCTGACGATAAACAGACTGACTACAATAGCTGCAATAGGGTCGAGGATACGCCACGATTCGCCGAGGAAGATGGCACCGCCAATACCTAACGAAGTACCTATCGACGATAGTGCATCGCTGCGGTGATGCCAAGCATTGGCTTCGAGAGCCGACGACTTGACTGTGCGTCCAACAATGCGGGTGTACTGGTAGAGGATCTCTTTAAAAACGATAGAAACGATGGCAGCTACGAGCGCCAAATAGCCCGGACGCTCCAGTGTGCCGCCTTCGATTACATGCCACACATCGCCTATGCCATTATATAAGATTCCTGCGCCTACTACCATTAGCAGCGCACCGATGATGGCAGTGGCGAGGGTCTCGTATTTGCCATGTCCGTAGCTATGGTGCTGGTCTTGAGGCTTGGCTGAGATGCGCACAAACACTACCACAATTATATCGGTAACGAAATCGGATAGCGAGTGCACGGCATCGGCAAGCATAGCGGCACTATTAGCCATAATGCCAGCCACAAATTTTAATATCAATAGCAGCAGATTGACCACACTGCCGATAAGTGTGGTGCGATATATCTTTTTTTCTCGAGATTCCATGTCTATAGTAACAAATAAGAAATGAAACACTAAAAATTCGCGCTCAGGCAATGCCCGGCTGAAACACCTTCTCTAAAGGTTTTGCAAAGTTAAATATTATAAGTGAATAAAATCAATAAAGAGGCATCAAAATGGCGATAAGGTCATATAAAGCGGAAAAATAAAAAATCACGCCTTACCGATAACACTTTTAAGCTCGAGTAAGGCGTGGATTATGTCAAATTATCGTGAGTGACAATGTAAGAAGATTATTCTTCAGGAGGCACCACTTTGAGGTTTTCGGCAGCTGCTGGGTCGGAAACTATAGCGCGGAAATATTCCTCATTGTAGCCGGGGAATTGTGGATATACAGGATATCCAGTGTTGCTGCGTTCGAATTCGCCATCTTTTTCACGCTTCATATTGCCGTCGAGATATTTCACGAGAAGATATTGAGCCAGCTGCAGATAGCGTGCGGTAGTTTCTTGGGCTACACGGTTGCTGTAGGCGTCAAGATATGCCTTAGCCTTTTGAGGGTCTTGCTTGTATAGGTCTAATGCTTTGCTCTCAACTTCGGCTTGATTGTTGGCAAAGGCATTTTCGATGCCGTTTTGCACTTCGCGAATATCCTTAATCATATAAGAATAGCGAGTGTAGGCTTGATTTGCAACCCAGTTGTTTACCCAGAATGCTGATTCGGTAGAGAATGTATAGAGATCGGCAGTGCCTTCAGCATAGCTCTTAGGAATGTTGGTCATGCAGCAGTACATAGGCACGAAAATTGCTGTATTGGCATCGTCAACGCCAAACCAGTGAATGCCGCCCACAGCATCAGGAAGCCAGCTGCGCATTTGCGAAACAAGCACGAAACCTGTTTGCTGAGTGGCAATGGCGCGTTCGTTGGTATATTCCACACCGTCAACCTTGAAAGTCATAGGACGCCAGCGGTAAGGCACATCGTAGAGAATCTTTGCGCCTGGGTCTTTGGTCATATCGAATGGAGTGCCTTCGAAGTGGTCGCGCATCATGTTTTGTACATCGCGAACGCTCACTTTCTTGTCGGGCTTCACATATAACGGAAGCACTTCGGCGTCTTTCTTGCCGCGGAGATATGGCAAATATTTGTCCATGCCGCTCTTGAAACGGTTGAACCATGACCAAACGCGAGCGTCGCAGCCACGAAGGCCGCTGAAATCGAATGGATTGTAAGCCTTTGCGAAGCTGAAATCAGCATCGCTGCCTTCGTAATAACCCATCTTGCGGGCAAACGAGATTACGTCGGGGGCATAGAGGCAATTTTCCTTGTCGTTAAGAGGAATGTTGTGAATACGGGCTTGGTTGGCATGGCCTGCAATGCAGTCGTCAGGGATGCGTATAGCTACCCATACAGCACCTTTTTCTTTGCCGCCCTTGCCGATGAGTTCCATAATCCATATTTCATTAGGGTCGGCGATAGAGAAAGATTCGCCGCTGCTGCAGTAGCCATATTCCTTCACGAGCGATGTCATGATGCCGATGGCTTCGCGAGCAGTCTTTGCGCGCTGAAGGGTTACGTAGATAAGGCTGCCATAATCCATAATTCCGGTTGCGTCAACGAGTTCGCTGCGACCGCCCCAAGTAGATTCGGTGATAGAGAGTTGGTGCTCATTCATATTGCCTACAACCGAGTAGGTGTGAGCAACTTCAGGAATCGAGCCGTGATACATTCCCTCGTCCCAATCGTAGATTTCGCGCATAGCGCCCGGTTTGTGGTCGGCTGCTGGTTGATACTTTAGTGCACCGTAAAGTACGTGCGAGTCGGCAGCATAACTGATAAATGTAGAACCGTCGGTCGAAGCATTTTTACCCACCAAAAGGCTTGTGCAGGCGTCGGCTTGGAATGCGCCGATGCTGCTTGCTGCCACGATGGCTGCAGCTACCAATGACTTAGTTTTTGAAGTTAGATTATTCATGATAGTATTATGTTGTGATTATTTAATATTTTCTGTAACAAGAGTAAAAGCAAAATGCTCATTAGCCAAAGATTGAGCCGTGAAAGTGCGTTGGCAAAAACGGCAAGTGTAGTGCTCTGGCGAGTTGATTAGCCCCGCGGCATCGATTATCTCATCGTTAGCGAAGTCGATTCCGCTCACGCCAATGGCTTTATAGAGCGCTTCCTTGGCGGTCCAAGCCACGGTGTTGGCTTGCAGGTTGTGGCTGGGGACTGCGGCTTGCTCGCTATCGCTAAGGAATCGGCTGCGCACTTTGAGAATCTTTGGCTGGCATATCTCAATGTCGATGCCAATAACCTTTTTGCTGAGTGCCACCACCACAAAGCCGATGGTGTGGCTGATGCTAATAATGAGGTCGGAATGGCAAAGCAAGGGCATTCCATCGCCGTTATGCTCAAGTATGTAGCCTGGCCCAATCATTGAGTGAAGCAGTAGGTGCTCTGCCATTCGCTCGATGCGGCGTTTAGGGTTGCTCAAGTCGGCAAGCAGTGAATCAGTATCGATGTCAGCCTCACGGCAAAGCTCAAGCAACTGCTCTTCGCTCTCCTCGATTCGCCATAGCGCAATCGTTACATCGGGCGAGAAATCGGGCAAAAGGTTGTTGATTATGGGCATACCGTGATGGAGCTTTTGGGGTTATGTTACTGTTTAATAATAAGTATTGTGCTTGCACAAATGCAAAGATAACATAATATTTTTAATATTGAAAGCTGTGTAAAAGCCTTGGGTCGATATGCGCAAAAAATATTATATTTGTAGTGCGATATGCCCAAAGCAGCATGTCTTGTGTCAGTCCCAAGTGAGAAATAACGAGTCTTAGAGGCGATTTTGGGACATATTTGAGGACAAAATAGCTATAATGTTGAAAATTTTTTTGTTTTTCTGCAACTTTTCGCAACTATGCTGCGTCTAATAGGCAAAGAAACAAATTAACAGACAAGAATTAAATACATAAATTAATACATAAATTATGGTACGTTATAAATGTAATGCATGCGGACAATCGTTCGATTCGGAGAAAAAAGTTGATACAGGAATTCGTTGCCCATTCTGCGGCGCAATGATTAACACTTATGAAGAATGCGCAAATCAGGCTAATGGTTATGATCCAAATATGTACAATGGCGCTTTCAATAGCGGCTATCAGCAAGGCTACAATCAGGCATACAGCCAGATGAACCATATTGGTGTGTTCGATGCAGGGCAATCGGGCAAGAGCCGCGGCGTGGCTGGATTGTTGGCAATCTTCCTTGGTGCTATTGGTATCCACTATTTCTATCTTGGCAAGAATTTTGCCGGCGTCTTGTTCTTGCTTATCGTAGTGCTATCGTGTGGAATACTTTCGGTGTTCACCGGAGTGTTCTCGTTGGTGCAGGGCATAGTGTTCTTCACTTTGACTCAGGAACAATTTGAGTCGAAATACGTTTATTGCTACGAGTCGGTGCCTCTTTTCTGATAGGCAATAGATAGGGGATATTCCTTCCGCCAATAATGCGATTCGGCGATTTGTTAGACTATATTGATATTATTAATACTACTGTTTCATTCACGCTCTATTGTGGCATCTCTTAGAAGATGCTTACCTTTGCGACAAGGATAATAGAGAATAAATGGCATCTGCAGGCGTGCTCTCTAAGCTTTGCAGATGCTTTTTTTTGTAAGCATTTACGAAGGTTATTGACACTGTAGTGTATTACTGCAAAAAATAATAATGACTGTGCTGCAGTCCAAGTTGCTGCAAGTACAGTCATTATTTAGTTTAGCCCCATTGGGAGCTGCTTTATGCTTTACGCTCTGAAAATTATTTCAGCGTGAATTTGCGAGATGTCAGACGATAGTTGTCGGCGAAGATTTCTACTGTGTAATCGCCAGGAGTGAGGGCTGTGTTAACGTTCCAGTAGATGGTGATTCCGGCAATTTCTTGTCCAGAGTATTCGATAGTTTTCTTTTCGGTGAATGGGATGTTTGCGCCTTCGAACTTGAATGCTCCGTGACCGCCGAGCAAGGTTCCTTCAGGACTTGTGATGCGAATATAGATGTCTTTTTCGCCCACTGGAGTAGAGTTGTTCTGAGGTATGGTAAATGTCACCATGAGCTGCTTAGCCTTCTTAACGTTTTTCTCTTTTTTGCCGTTGCCCTTCAGCGCAGAGAGGTTAACGCCAGTCACGTTGAGCTTTTCGGCAAGAATCATGCGTTGAGTAAGATGTTCGTTCTTCTCGTTAGCTTGCGATACCTGAGTGCTGAGAGCCTGATTTTGATTGCGAATTTCGAGGTTTTCGGCACGTAGTCCAGCGTTCTCTTTGCCGAGCGAGTCGATAATTGCCACATAGTGACGCATAATTCCCTTTAGAGTCTTGATTTCGTCCTGCAACTCGTTGATGCGCTTTTGGCTCGAAATCTTTTGGCTCTTAAGTTCGGCAAGAAGTTTCTCTACCTTAGCTTTAGCTTCGGTGTACTTGGTAAGTATAGAGTCGTTTTGGAAGAATCGAGTCTGATCTTCCATACTTTGGAATTGCGTGTTGAGCTGTTCGTATTCGCCAGCAAGTTGGAATTGGTCGCGCTGAAGTTCCACTTCTTGCTTTTCGGCTTCCACCTTGGCAAGTTCGCTTTTTGTGCTGTGCATCATAAAGATTAAGACGCCAATCACAATAATAAGCACGCCCAATAGGGCTGCTCCGATGGTAGTAAGTTGCTTGTTGTTGAGTGCCATAATAAAAATTCTGTTTTTGCGAATGCAAATTTACGAAATATTATGGACATAGGGGCATTAAATGATGCTGAATAGTTGTTAAGATGCTTGCAAGATGGTTAAATATCGTAGGTTTGATATTCTTTTTTAGGTTTTTTCTTCTCTTCGGCTTCTTTTTTCAGCTTTTCCTCTTGCACTTTGGCGTCGGCTTCGGTCTGAACTTTTTGCTTTTTCTCTTCTTTCACCTTCTGACGGCCTATGGTGAAACTTTTCACCATATCTTCGGCTATTTCAAGGTTACCGAGCAGATAATTAATCGTGACGGTGATGAAAAGGTCCTTTTTGTCGCAGATTAGGTTGGCAAGCAGGGCGCGGCTTCCGTCGGGCATAGTTCCGTCGAGGGTTTTGCATTTAAATCCTTTTACTTTGAGCTTTCCCATGTTGGTGTCGTACATATTAAAGTCGTTGGCGCGGCGTTGCAGCTCTATGTCGGTGTTTTTGTCGTTGACACCTTGCTTATTGTAGAGAGTGATGATAATGGCCATGTCGTTCCACATGATTTCGAAGTGGTTGGCGCTGTTATATGTAACGGTTCCTCCGTCGGGGACTTCGAAAGTAAGGTTGTGAATCGACCAAGTAAAGACCGATGCGAGTGCTGCCTGAGGCATTGCGAATGTGGCTGCAAGCACTATGGTTAATATTGAGAGAAATCGTTTAATCATGACTATATAACGTGGAGATAGTGCAAAATATTATATGGCTTGCAGCCATCGTTCCCAAGCGAGTCGGTCGCCGTTGAACACGTCGAGATCTACTTCGCCTTTTATGCCATCTACTTCGCCCCAGTGGCTATATTGGAGTATAGTCCAATTATACCCCCGCACGCGCTGCGGATACTGGAATGAGCATATCCAGAGTGGCAAATGGGATAGGTGTTGCTGGATAAACTTTTTATATCCGTTCTTATTGGTATAAATCATAACCTTATAGCCGGATTCTTCGAGCTGCTCAGCCATAATTACGAGCTGACTTATGGCTTCGGTAGGGTCGTTTACGAAGTTGGTGTCCCATTCTTCCACGTCGATCACGAGTGGGAGGTCGAGCTGTTTGTCTTTAACCGAGCGGATAAAGTTTTCGGCTTGCTGCTTACCGTCGCGCTTCATGCTGAAGAAGTGGTATGCTCCCACTTTCAGCCCTGCTGCCTTGGCTTCGCTATAGTTGTGCTCGAATAGAGGGTCTTTATAATCGGTGCCTTCGGTGGCTTTGGCGATTACGAAACTCAGGCT
>CALZAF010000103.1 GCA_945612775.1 uncultured bacterium
ATAGAAACGAATTACAAAAAGCCGATAGGAGCATATCCTGTCGGCTTTTTGTGCTCTTTTAACGCAGATTCTTATATTCGTGATTTTGCGGCGGATTTAACACGGATTTCCACAAGGTTTTTCTAACACGGATTTTCACAATATTTTTCTAACACGGATTTCCACAAGGTTTTCTAACACTGATTTTCACAAGATTTTTCTAACACGGATTTCCACAAGGCTTTTCTAACACTGATTTCCACAAGATTTTTTAGGCAGACCGCAGCGGCTTCTGAAAGAAGCAATGCCTCGGCCTTCGTTCCTTCAGAACGGTGCTGCGGTCGCGAAATCTGTTAGATGACCTTATCTGATAAATCTGGTGGATCAGTGTGAGATAATCTTGGCGCGGCTTGGATATGCGTGAGAAAGCGGGTGCCTATCAGCATCTCGAGGATGTGATGACGGATGCATAATAGTAATGGATTAATTGAAAGGGATTGATGCTTGTTGGTTTGTTGTATTTCGTTTTGTGGAATGCATTCTGTATCTTTGTGGAAACGGAACTTTCTTTAATTGAAATGTATGCGATGATGAATGAATTGGAAGTTGCTTTAAAAGGTATAGATTGGAGTAAGCCTCAGGATTGTTTTGCTTCGATTGCTGAAATTTTGATGGGAAAATATGTGATCGAAAAAGGGTGTAAGAGGTATGCGATTGTGGAAATTGAATTCTATGTTTATAGTAATGGCCATAAAGATTACATTACTTATCCCAGAGATTGCAAAGCGGGTCGTTGGTATTTTCACCAGAGTGGTGTGGATTTGACCTTCGAAAGTGGAGATATTTCAATTACAAAAGACAAGAATGGCAATGATGCCGTTGTGCTGCTCTCAAATCCGCACTTTGGAGGCATTTTGATTCGCGGACTCTGCAATTTAAATCCCACCAACAATGAGGAACCATATATTTTAGGTCCTCTAAAATGTGTGGATGTGCTTTGGGATGAGTTTGATGCTTTGGCGCACTCAGTTGGTGAATATCCGGTACTCAATAGGGCTGTGCAAGCAGATAATCTGAATACCGATAATCTATTTCAGTGCAAACGGTGCATTAACATAAAAGAAGACGATAACTATAGATTCGAAAGAATTAAAACCTGGGCGAAAAGAATCGGAATAGAGGCGACTGAAGACGAATTAATTGATTATAGAAATGAGATGTTTGATAATCCTAAAACACACAGATATAGGTTTTTCAATCTCATTCATGGTGAGAATCCACATACATTTACGAAAATTCCATCGTCAGCGCGGCCGAAATATTAATTGCTATTTGCTTGCAAGTGGTTGTTGGGTGTAGTACACTGATGGGTAAACAAAATATTATGAGAAGAATAACTTATTTTGCGCCAATGCTTAAGAGCCTTGCCAAGTATGGGCAAGTGTGGGAACAAATAAAGTCTGCGCTTGAAAGGGAAAATGAATTATATGATTTCGTGCCCAATGCTAAGGATATATGGGTAAGAGATTTTATGCCATTTCAGCGCCATGATGGAAAATTTTTGGTTTATTGCTATAACCCGGATTATCTGCAGGGCAAAAATACGCGGTACATTACCGATTGTAGCGAAGCATTCCGTGCAGCATGTGGAAATGAAATGTTAGCATTGGATTTTTGTGCCATTACCGACCTGATATTGGACGGAGGCAATATGATAAAATGTTGCGACATAGAAGGATGCGATTGCGTAATTATGACAACGAAGGTGCTGTATGAGAATCCTGGCTTGTCGCATCGTGAAATATTAAATGAATTGGAGTCGTGCCTGCAGGCTGAGGTAATCCTGATCCCATGGGACGCGGAAGAGCCATACGGACATTCCGACGGAATGGTAAGAAGTATCGGGAGAGGAAAACTGCTATTGAATTGCTATTCTGAACTTGACCAAAATTTGGGTAAGGCGGTTAGAAAAGCCTTGGGGAATAGGTTTGAAATACAGGAACTAAGCTATGGCAAAAAGTTTAGAGAGAATAGTTGGTGCCATCTTAACTATTTGGAATTGGGCAATGCGGTACTTGTGCCAGTGGCGGGTTTGGCAAGTGATAGGCTTGCGGTAGAACAGATTGAAAGGCGTATAGGTAAAATAGGCATACCTATCAATATGTCGCCGATAATATCAGGTGGCGGAGCGATGCACTGCATCTCATGGACTATGTACGCGAATTCTTCACACCCCCAGCTATAAGCCTCGGCTGTGCTTTTGTCCTTTAAGAACAAATTTTTCGGGGTATTAACACGGATTTTCACAAGGTGTTTTGTTTAGTACGGATTTCCACGAGTTATTCCTTTAATAACTATAGGCGGGTGATTGTCGGCCTTATCGAGGCTTTGTTGCGGTAGATTTTTAAGAGGAAAACGGGTCAATCACCGAGCGAATATCGATAGGGTGGCGGCGCGAGTGGCGAAATGAAAGAATTTTGGCTATTTTGTTGGAAATAATTTTGATTTTTAGAATATTCGTTATAAATTTGTCGCGATAACAAAGGAAAATTAAAAAGGAGAGAATATGATTACTCTACATTCACATCATCTGCATCATTACAGAATCCTAATAGCGGGGTGCTGAAGCAGTGTGTGAGTGAACCGATTAGAAATCGACGACGAATAGTCGTGAAAACCTATTGCCGATGTCCCGAGATGTGCAGGACGTCGGTTTTTTTGTTGTCATAGCTTCGGCACCGCTGCACAAAGCGGAGGCTTGGAGCGAGAAATTAACTGAAAATATATAATATAAAAATCATATAACTGATATGCTAAGAATTGCAGTACAATCGAAAGGCCGCCTCTATGATGAAACTATGGAATTGCTCTCAGAGGCAGGCATCAAACTGGTGGCAGTGAAGCGCACGCTCCTGGTGCCATCGCGAAATTTTCCTGTGGAACTATTATTTCTGCGCGACGACGATATCCCCGACAGCGTGGCTTCGGGAACGTCGCACATTGGCATCGTGGGGCTTAATGAGGTGCTTGAGAAGAATAAAAAGGTGGAAGTGATTCGCAAATTAGGCTTCAGCAAGTGCCGCCTTTCGCTCGCCATACCCAAGCAGGAGAAATATGACGGATTGCAATGGTTTGCAGGCAAAAAGATTGCCACAAGTTACCCTGAGATACTCGATAACTATCTGAAGAAGAACGGAATCGAAGCCGACATACATGTGATAAGCGGATCGGTGGAGATAGCGCCGAGCATAGGGCTTGCCGATGCCATTTTCGACATAGTGTCGAGCGGCAGCACGCTGGTGAGCAACAACCTTGTGGAGGTAGAAACCGTGCTTAACAGCGAAGCCGTGCTGATAGGCCGTGCCGACAATCTCTCGGCAGAGAATCAGGAGATACTCGACGAATTGCTGTTTCGCATCGAGGCAGTTAAGGCAGCCGAGACCCAGAAATATGTGCTGATGAATGTGCCGAGAGATAAGGTAGATGAGGTGGTGAGCATCTTGCCAGGCATGCGCAGTCCAACAATATTGCCGCTTGCCGACGAGCAGTGGTGCTCGATACATGCAGTGGTGAATGAGAAGCACTTCTGGGAAGTGATAGGGCGCATCAAGGCGGCGGGCGCTGAAGGAATTCTGGTGCTCGACATCGAAAAAATGGTGCTTTGAGGCATCTGAAGGGTGAAATCGAAAAAATGCTACAATCGCTATGAATGAAACAATCAATACAGTGAAATATCCCGAGCCGAGCCAATGGTCCGACTTGATGACACGCGCCGCAGCCAGCACCGAGCAGCTCGAGCAGACCGTGGCAGCGATAATAGCCGACGTGAAGAAACGCGGTGATGAGGCTCTGCGCGACTATGCGAGCCGATTTGATGGCGTGACGCTTGCCGACCTCAGAGTGAGCGACGCCGAGATGGATGAGGCAGCACTTGCCGTAGATGCTGAGTTGAAGCAAGCAATCGCCCTTGCGGCAGGCAATATAGAGCGCTTTCACGCAGCTCAGAGAATGCAGCCCATCGAGGTGGAAACGATGCCCGGCGTGGTGTGCAGCCAGCGCGCTGTGCCTATAGCTAATGTGGGACTATATATACCAGGCGGCAATAGTCCGCTGTTTTCTACGGTGCTGATGCTCGCAGTTCCCGCCCGACTGGCAGGTTGCCGCCACATAGTGATGTGCACCCCTCCAGGCAAGGACGGCAAGGTGAATGCCGCCATACTATATGCCGCCCGTCAGGCAGGCGTTACCGAAGTGTATAAGGTAGGCGGCGCACAAGCCGTGGCAGCAATGGCATACGGCACCGAGAGCATACCCCGCGTGTCGAAGATATTTGGACCCGGCAACCGATTTGTGATGGAAGCCAAGATGCAAGTCAGCCGCGGTGCGGTGGCGATAGATATGCCCGCAGGACCCTCCGAAGTGATGATAATAGCCGACGACAGCGCCGATGCCGAGTTTGTGGCAAGCGACTTCCTCTCGCAAGCCGAACACGGACCCGACAGCCAGTCGATATTGCTCACCACCAGCGAGGCTTTAGCGCAGCGATTGCCCCAAGTGATAGAGGAGTGCCTGATGCGCCTGCCTCGCCAAGAGATGATGCGCAAGTCGCTCAGCCACAGCCATGTGATATTGCTTCGCGATTATGACGAGATAATGCGATTTGCCAACGAATATGCCCCCGAGCACCTAATCATCAATACCGCCGACGCCGATGCGCTCGCCCAGCGAGTGGAGAATGCCGGCAGCGTGTTTATTGGAGCGTATTCGCCCGAGAGTGCCGGCGACTATGCTTCGGGCACCAACCACACCCTGCCCACCAGCGGCTATGCCAAGGCGTATAGCGGCGTGAATATGGATAGTTTCACCAAGAAAATCACTTTTCAGCGCCTCAGCCAGCAAGGTTTGCGCAGCATAGGACCCGCCATCGAAGTCATGGCTGAAAATGAGGACCTTATGGCGCACCGCATGGCAGTGACAGTGCGACTGCAGAAGCAATAATTCGCAATATACATCACCCAAACCAATCATCGAAATTATGAATCTGAAAGACATAGTAAGACCAAATATATGGAATCTGAAGCCCTATAGTTCGGCGCGAAGCGAATTTAAGGGCGAGGCAAGCGTGTGGCTCGATGCCAACGAAAATCCGCTCAATCAGCCATATAACCGCTATCCCGACCCATTGCAGAGCAGCGTGAAGGCAGCGATAGCACGGCAGAAAGGCGTGGCGGTAGAGAATATATTCCTCGGCGTGGGAAGCGATGAATGTATCGACATAGTGTATCGCACATTCTGCCGCCCCGGTGTGGACAATGTGGTGGCAATCTCGCCAAGTTACGGCATGTATGAGGTGTGCGCCGACGTTAACGATGTGGAATATCGCAAGGTGCGCCTCGGCGACGATTTCGCCCTCGATGTCGATGCCCTGCTTGCCGCCACCGATGCCAATACGCGAGTGCTGTGGATATGTTCGCCCAATAATCCTACCGGCAACGCCTTCGATGCCAATCTGCTTGCCGACATCTGTCGCCGCGCCGAAAATGCCATTGCGGTGGTGGATGAGGCGTATATCGACTTTTCGAGCAAGCCCACCATGCTGCGAGAATTGGCGTCGCTGCCAAATCTGATAGTGATGCAGACCTTCTCGAAGGCTTGGGGCAGTGCCGCAGTGCGACTCGGCATGGCTTTCGCCTCGAAAGAGATTATCGACATCTTCAATAAGGTGAAATATCCTTACAATATCAATCAACTCACTCAAGAATATGCCTTGCGTATGCTCGAAAATGCCAGCCAGGTGCAGCAGTGGGTGCAGATGTTGCTCGATGAGCGCGGCAAACTGGTGGCGCAGCTCCAGATGCTGCCCATAGTGAAGCACATCTATGCCACCGATGCCAATTTTGTGCTGGTGCGTGTGAGCGATGCCTGCGATATATATCAATATCTGTGCCGCCGCGGCATAATAGTGCGCAACCGCCACCGCGTGGAGCTATGCGAACAGTGCCTGCGCATAACCGTGGGAACAAATCAAGAAAATGTCACCCTAATAGAAGCCCTCAAAGAATATGGAAAATAAGAAGCAAGTGTTATTTATCGACCGCGACGGCACCCTTGTGGTGGAGCCACCGGTGGATTATCAGCTCGATTCGTTCGAGAAACTCGAATTTCTGCCCGGCGTGATGCGGAATTTGGGATTCATAGCCCAAAATATGCACTACGAACTGGTGATGGTGACCAATCAGGACGGCCTCGGCACAGAGAGTTTCCCTACCGAGACCTTTGTGGGTCCGCACAACCTAATATTGCGCACTCTCGAGGGCGAAGGCATAAGATTTGACGACATAGTAATCGACACCACCTTCGAGCACGAAAATAAGCCCACCCGCAAGCCGGGAACGGCACTCCTCGGCAAGTATCTCGCAGGCGACTACGATCTTGCAGGAAGTTATGTGATAGGCGACCGCCTCACCGACCTTATGCTCGCCAGAAACCTCGGCGCGAAAGGCATACTGCTCGCCGAAGATGTGGAAAAGGCTCAGCAGAGCGTATCAGAAGCCGGGTTGGCGGAAGTTACGGCGTTGATAGCCCCCAACTGGGCACGCATAGCCGACTATCTGCGCGGCGGAGCACGCCAAGCCCATGTGCAGCGCACCACAAGCGAGACAGACATCGACATCTGCCTAAACCTCGACGGTATCGGCAAGTGCGATATTACCACCGGTATAGGGTTTTTCGACCACATGCTCAATCAGGTAGGTCGTCACTCAGGCATCGATTTGACCATCAAAGTGAAAGGCGACACCTGGGTGGATGAGCACCATACCATAGAGGACACCGGCATAGCCCTCGGCGAAGCCCTGCGTCAAGCCCTCGGCGACAAACGCGGCATAGAGCGCTATGGGTTTGTTCTGCCGATGGACGATTGCCAATGCACCGTGGCACTCGATTTCGGCGGTCGCAGCTGGCTCGTGTGGGACGCCCAGTTCCATCGCGAAAAGATAGGCGATATGCCCACCGAGATGTTTCGCCACTTCTTCAAAAGCCTTAGCGACAGCGCAGCTATGAACTTGTATATCAGCGCTCAAGGTGAGAACGAGCACCATAAGATAGAAGGCATATTCAAGGCTCTGGCTCGAGCCATAAAGAGCGCCATAGCTCGCAATGTTTTCACCTATCAACTGCCCTCGACCAAAGGGTCGTTATAAGTCAGCCGACGAAAAATTTTAAATATTCATAAATTGCGGCAGTAGTGAGCAAAAATGGCGCGGATATTGTTAGAATACAAGAAATAAATGCGTATCTTTGCGCATCGATTTTACTAATAAGCAAGATTAATAACAAAATTTGAAAAATTATGAAGAAGATTTTAAGTTTGGTATTGAGCGCATTGTTGCTAATTGGCACAACAGCATGTGGTTCGCTTAACAACACCCAGAAGGGTGCCATTATAGGCACAGGAAGCGGTGCAGCACTTGGTGCAGGTATCGGTGCATTGATCGGTAAGGGCAAAGGTGCAGCCATAGGTGGCGTGATTGGTACTGCAGTAGGCGCAACAGCAGGTGTGCTCATCGGCAAGAAGATGGATAAGGCAAAGGCAGAAGCTGAAGCAATCAAGAATGCACAGGTTGAATCAATCACCGATGCAAACGGTCTTCAAGCAGTTAAGGTTACCTTCGAAAGCGGTATCCTCTTTGCTACAAGCAGTTCTACACTCCAAAGCGCAGCTAAGTCGTCGCTCACCGAGTTTGCTAACAATGTTCTCAAGCAAAATGCTGATATGGACGTAGCTATCGTAGGTTACACCGACAACACCGGTTGGAAGGGTTGCACAGCAGCACAGAGCGCAGAAAAGAACAAGACATTGTCGCTACAACGCGCACAATCAGTATCTAACTATCTCTTGGGTCTTGGCGTAAACAACAACCAGATTAAGAGCGTAGAAGGTCTTGGCGAAGAAAATCCAGTAGCCGACAACACAACAGCAGCTGGTAAGCAACAAAACCGTCGTGTGGAAGTTTACCTATATGCTTCAGAAGCAATGATTAAGGCTGCTAACGAAGGTACACTTCAGTAATATTTGAAAGCGATAGAAATATCGAAAGATAAATTGCAAAAGGGCGTCTCACATTACTGAGGCGCCCTTTTTGTGTGGCAATTTTGCGGCTGGGGTGTGGGAGAATCGGTGTTGTTTAAGCGGGTGATTATCTCCTAAGCTGTTCGGCGGGTGTTGTTAAAACACGGATTTGCACAAGATTATGGATTTTGCCACGGATTTACACAATGCCGAGGTGTTTAATCTTTGAAATCGGTGTTAATTGGACGCGGTAGGTGTGAGATTATGTTGCTAAGAGATGCAAAGAAAGCAACAAGCCTCGGTGGTGTGCCGGGGCTTGTTGCGGTTTTTTAGATTTGTATGAAACTTATTGATAGGGATTTCTCCCAGTGTGATTAGTATCCGTATGATAGGGTGGTGTAGTAACGGCCGTTTTGGTA
>CALZAF010000104.1 GCA_945612775.1 uncultured bacterium
CACTCGGCTTTCAGCCGAGCGCCTTGCTTCCTTCAGAAGCCGCTGCGGTTTATCTAAAAAAACACGGATTTTTACATATCTCCACAAGTTGTGCCAATACAACCTTGTGGAAACCGCCGCATATGCTGAATAAATCAATCTGTTTTCATCTGTTAGATCTGTGTGAGGCAAAAACACTCGCCAAATCCTTAATCTTGTGAAAAATACGTATTAAAACGCCCAGCTCACAAATTGTGCTAATCCGTGCCGACATTCTTGTGGAAATCCGTGTTAAGCGCCCTGTCGAACTGAAATAAAAGCTTATAAATTGTATAAAAGATGTGAAAAGATTTGCTTTTCGGGTTAAGTAGTATTATCTTTGCAATACTATAGAAATTAAAGAGAAAAGCAACCGGGATGGGGTCTCTTACCTACAAGAAGGTAGAGATTCTTTCTTTTTTACTAATTATTAAAAAAACAAGTTAACGATATGGCTATAAGCTATATGACCAAAGAAGGTTACAAGAAAAAAATGGAAGAAATCGCGTATTTGGAGAACGTGAAGCGACCAGAGATATCTGCCGCCATCGCCGAAGCACGCGATAAGGGTGACCTCTCGGAGAACGCAGAGTATGATGCAGCCAAAGAGGCACAGGGAATGCTTGAAATGAAGATAGCCCAGCTGAAGGATATCGTGGCAAACGCACGCATTATCGACGAAAGCAAGTTGAACACCGATGAGGTGTCGCTATTGAGTACCGTGAAAATCAAGAACCTGAAGAATGGCATGGAACTGAAGTACACTATAGTATCGGAAAGTGAAGCCAATCTGAAGGAGATGAAGATTGCATCGTCAACACCAATCGCCAAGGGCTTGATGGGCCACAAGGTGGGCGACGTGGTAGATGTAAAGGCTCCTGTGGGCATGATGCAGTTTGAGATTCTTGACATCACATTGGAATAAAACGGATATTTTATCAGCAAAAAAATAAAAACAGACAACTACTATGGCATCAATATTCAGTAGAATCGTTGCTGGCGAGATTCCTTGCTACAAGGTAGCCGAGGATGCCAACAATTTTGCGTTTCTCGACATCAACCCAGTGGCAAAGGGCCATGTGCTTGTAATACCCAAGCATGAGGTTGACTATTTGTTCGATTTGAGCGACGAGGAATATGCATCGCTGACGCTCTTTGCTAAGCGTGTGGCAAAGGCGTTGAAGCAGGCGATTCCTTGCGTAAAGGTGGGCGAAGCAGTGCTGGGCCTCGAAGTGCCTCATGCACACATTCACCTTATCCCTATCAACAAGGAAAGCGATATGAACTTCTTTAAGGAAAAATTATCGTTGCCAGCCGAGGAAATGAAGCAGATTGCCGAGAGTATTGCTGCGAATTTCTAACAGGCAAAATAGAATTAGAAATCAACGAGGGCGCGTACTGCTAATGAGTATGCGCCCTCGTTGGCGTATTGATATGTGGTGAGAAGAGTTATGGGGCTTGTAATGTGATAGATGACAGATGGTCAAGAGATGCCATCGAAAAGGAAATTCTTTAAGCTGAGTATTCTTATGCCTTGTTCGTTGTACCCCGAAAGATAGCGGTCGGCTGTAATAATCACTTTGCGGAATCCGTCCTTGATTTGCAGAAGCGAAGCTTGTTCTTGCTGCATCTTTTCCTTATCGGGCAGCGCAAAAGCCGACTGGACATATATGCGTTCGGCTCCACGATTGCAGACAAAGTCAACTTCGAGTTGAGTGCGATGGGAGCATCCAGCATCATCTTTCGTATTAGCGGTGATAACACCTACATCTACGGAATATCCTAATAGGCAGAGCTCATTGTATATCATATTCTCCAGAAGGTGAGTCTTTTCCACTTGTCGGAATCCAATGCGAGCATTTCGTAGTCCCAAATCCTCGAAATAGTATTTGTGAGGAGTATCTATGTATTTGCGGCCTTTTACATCGTACCGCACAGCTTTACGCACCACGAACGACTCTTCCAGCATTTCGAGATACTGCTTGATGGTGTTTCGGCTCACGGAGATGCCTTTTACCGTCTTAAATGTGTTTTCAATCTTGTTGGGATTGGTGAGGCCGCCTATGCCTGAGGATATTATATCGATGAGTTCGCCCATTATCTCGCTGTCGCGAATATTGTAACGCTCTTTGATATCGGTTAGATAGGTAGTTTTAAAAAGTCCTTTGAGGTATACTTCTTTCTCCCTTACGTCCGATTCTAAGCATACGGCAGGTAATCCTCCGTAAGTCATATACAGATCAAGAGCCACTTCGAACGGCAATGCGGGGTGTGCATCCGAAAACTCTTTCATCGATAATGGATTGATATGTATTTCGTGACCTCGCCCGCGGAATTCGGTAATTACATCCTTCGACAAGAACTTGGAATTGCTGCCGGTGACATAAACATCCACATTAGGGATGCTGAGATAAGAATTTAGCACATCTTCAAATTCCGGAACCATTTGAACCTCGTCGAGCATCACATAGTACCACTCGTTGTCGGGAACATCGCCGCGCGAGGTGTATTCCACAATCTGAGAGTCAATCCACTGCAAGAGAGCATCGGGGTCCCTTAACTTCTTGTTTCGGCGGTTTTCGAGGTCGAGTGTAATGATATGATCCTCTTTCACTCCCGAGCGGAGCAGGTATTGCTTGAAAATATTCATCAGGAGATACGACTTGCCGCACCGGCGAATGCCGGTCACAACTTTAATCATGCCGTTATGCATGCTTTTGATGAGCCTATCCAGATGAATGTCGCGCTTTATTTCCATATCGAAAATGATGTTTTAATGACGATTTCTGCGTAAATACGCATTTTTGTTCTGTAAAATTAGGTTTTTTCGGGAAAATAACCAAATTTCGATGGTGAGAATTTATAAAGACGGCAAAAAATACGCCAATGAGGGGATGTAGAAGATAGGTTGAACCCTCGTTGGCGTATTGATATGTGTTAAATATCGGCGTTTTAGTGACGATTTTTGCGTAAATACGCAATTTTGTTCAGTAAAACGGCCGTTTGCGATGGTGATAACCGAGGTTAGAAGCGGGCGAAGTCGAGGAGTGAGATGTAGGTGTGTATGGCTTCGCGGATTTCTATAGGGCGGATGTATTCGTTGGCGGTGTGGCTTCGTGCAGAGTCGCCGGGGCCGATTTTCATCGATGGGAAATTCATCAGCGCTTGGTCGGACAGCGTGGGCGATCCGAAAGGTTCTTTTCCCATGGTGATAAGTCGCTGCACCAAGGGGTGCGAAGACGCGATAGCCGATGGGTTGAGGCGGGTGCTGCGAGGCGTGAATGTGCATTGCGGGGCTGCAGCGCGAATCATTTCGAGCGTTTCGACGTTGGAATAGGCGTCGGTGGTGCGCACATCAACCACAAAACGGCACACATCGGGCACCACATTGTGCTGAGTGCCAGCATTGATAACGGTGGTGCTGATTTTTACCGGTCCTAAGAGCGGTGATTGCTTATCGAAAGATAATTGGCGCAGCGCCTCGATAGCCTCGATGGCTTTGTAGATGGCATTGATGCCCTCATTGCGTGCGGCGTGGCCCGAGCGGCCTATAGCCTCGGCATCGAGTACCATAAGTCCCTTTTCGGCGATGGCAGGCTGCAAATTGGTGGGTTCGCCCACTATGGCAACGTCGATATTAGGAAGATGCTTTAGAGCCTCCTCGATGCCGCCTTTGCCACTCACTTCCTCCTCGCACGAGGCAAGGAAGATGAGATTGTAGTGCTGCTCGTGGCACGAAAGCCAGCGGAATGCAGCCATCAGCGACACCACCGAAGCACCGGCATCGTTGCTGCCAAGGCCGTAGATGCGATCGTCCTCCTCGAATGCCTCGAAGGGGTTGTAGGTCCAACCCTCGGCAGGTCGAACGGTGTCGATATGGCTATTTAGCAGCAGCGTAGGGCGTTCGGGAGAGAAATTCGGAGAGATGGCATAGACATTGTTGGCAATTCGCTTAGGGTCAAGTCCCCAAAGCGCCATTCGCTTCTCCACGAGGTCGGCCACAGCAGCCTCGTCGCGACTAACCGACGGCACAGCTATCATATCGCACAAAAGCTGCACTGCATCGTAGTATATTTCGTCGATATCAATCATAATGTTATTCTTTAGGGGCATCAACCTCGCGAGGAAGCACAAGGTTGAGGATTACAGCCAAGAGGAATACCACAGCCACGCAGTTCTCGGCAAACACCGTCTGCACAATCTTAGGGAATATGTTGAACATGCCAGTGCATTGAGTAAAACCGAGGCCCACGCTGAGCGATAAGGCGGCAATAATCATGTTTCGTTGCGAGAAACCAGTCTTAGCCATCATGCCGAATCCGGCAAACAAAATGCTGCCAAACATCATGATGGTGCAACCGCCGAGCACTGGTTGAGGGATGGTGGTGAGAATGGTGCCAATGGCAGGGAATAATCCGCCAAGAATCATGATGGCAGCGCCAGTGGCGATAGCGAAGCGGTTGACCACTTTAGAGATAGCCGCCAGACCCACATTTTGAGAGAACGATGTGATAGGAGTGCATCCGAAAAGACCGGCGATGGTGCTGACGAATCCGTCGCAAGCCACCGAAGCGCCCATTTCCTTAGTCTTTACGTCGCGGCCAAGAGCACCGGAGCAGAGCGCCGAGGTGTCGCCGATGGTTTCGGTGGCAGACACAAGGAATACGCACACTATAGCCAAGATGGCATCGATATGAAATTCGGGCTTAAAAGGCAAGATGGTAGGCATAGCCACCACGCCCACATTCTGTAGCGCGCTGAAATCGACCAGTCCCATGCATACCGACAGCACATATCCCACAGCAAGGCCCACAAGGACCGAAAGAGAGCGGAGAAAACCGCGAGCAAACACCTGAGTCAAAAGGCAAGTGAGCAGAGTGACGGTTCCCACAATCCAATTATTGACGCTGCCAAAGTCGGCAGCACCTACGCCACCGGCAAAGCTGTTGGCGCCGATAGGAAGCAACGAGAATCCGATGGCAGTAACCACGGTTGCAGCCACGATGGGCGAGATTAGGCGAGTCCACCATTTAGGGAAAAGTCCCAAGCATCCTTCCACCAATCCGCCCACGATAACGGCGCCCATTAGCGTGCCCATGCCATGCGAAGTGGCAATTACAATGGCGAGCGAAAGGAAAGTGAAACTGATGCCCATCACTATAGGCAAGCGCGAACCGATGCGCCAAATGGGATAGAGCTGCACAAGAGTGCCGATACCGGCAATTACCATACAGTTCTGAATAAGAGCGGCGCTGATTTCAGGGTCGATGCCAGCCACATTGGCAAGGATGATTATAGGAGTGATGTTGGCAACGAACATAGCCAACACGTGCTGCAAGCCGAATGGCACAGCCTGAATTAGAGGCACTCTGCCATCGAGTGAATATATAGATGCCATAATAAGTGATGCTTATTTGAGGTGGAAATTACTTATTCTGATGTAAGATTGGTGTTCTCGAGCGCCTTTTGAGGTTGAGGACGGAACTTAATGGTTTGAGTCTGCCAATCCATGCTCTCGATGATAGCCAGCGACTCCACATGGAAACCTTCGGAGCGGAGCACAGAGCCGCCCTTCTGCTGACCCTTCTCGATGGCAATGCCAATGCCGGCAATTTCGCCGCCAGCCTGCTTTACCAAGTCGATAAGAGCATGAGCAGCTTCGCCATCAGCCAAGAAATCATCTACGATAAGCACCTTGTCGGTGGCATGGAGGTAAGGCTTAGAGATAAACACATTGTTCATCTTCTTGTGGGTGAATGAATAGGCTTGCGAGATGTATTTGTCGTCGGTGCTATTGGCGGTTTCGCTCTTTTTTGCAAACACCACAGGGACGTCGTAGAGGTCGCCGAGCAGCGTGGCGATGGCAATGCCGCTTGCCTCGATAGTGAGGATTTTGTTCACTTCCACTCCACGAAAGCGACGCTTGAACTCGTAAGCCATCTGACGCATAACGTCAATCTCGATTTGGTGGTTAAGAAAACTGTCAACTTTAAGGATGTTACCTTCTTTGATAACACCACTGGTGAGAATCTTTTCTTCTAAGAAATTCATAATGTGCCGGGGGTTGTTAGTCCTGATTATTCTCTCTAATATTTTAGGTACAAAAGTATAAATAAAAAGTCAAAAACTATGAATACGTCATGCTTTTTTTAGTACAAATAGGATTATTGGGCGCAATGTGGCTTGCGGCGGTAAGGATGTTAAAAGATGTAATGATTTAGAATAGAAAAAGAAACAATGTTAATGTGAAGGTTTATTTTGTAGGTAAAATTGCCGAGGCGCAAGGGAAAACGATTATCTTTGTAACATGTAATGTAATAAATACGTATTATTATGGCAAACCAATTGGTAGAAATGGTGTCGCGCAACGCGGCAAAATATGGCGACCGCGAGGCGATAAGATATCAAGATTATAACACCCACGAATGGGTGAGTATGTCGTGGAACGCCTTTAAGAAGCAAGTAGAGCGCATGGCATTGTCGCTCGAGATGCTTGGAGTGGGGGCAGGCGAAAGAATAGCGCTGTTCTCGCAAAACTGTCCGGGGCTGGTGGTAGCGCATTTAGCTTCGTTTACCAACGGTTCGGTAACTGTGCCCATCTATGCGACCAGCAGCCGCGAAGAGGTGGCATTTATCACCGAAGATGCCGGAGCAAAATTGCTCTTGGTGGGCGACCAGCGCCAATATGAAGTGGCAATCAGAGTGCTCGAGACGGTGAAATGCATTACTAAGATTATTCTGCTCGACCCAAACATCAAGTTGGTGAAAGGCGACAAACAGTCGATGTATTGGGACGATATGCTTGCATTATCGGAGACAGCCACTGAAGAAAACTGCGCAAATGTGGTAAATCGCCGCGAAAATGCTAAACCAAGCGACTTGGCATTCTTGATATATACATCAGGAACCACCGGACGCCCAAAAGGTGTGATGATATGCCACGAGAACTTCGATGTTCAGCTCGAAATACACAAGAAACGCTTGCCATTCTTGAACGATGAAGATGTGTCGCTCTCGTTCTTGCCATTGTCGCACGTCTTTGAGCTTGCGTGGTCGTTTGTATGCTTGAGTATAGGTATCCACCTGGTGCTCAACTATAATCCAAAGGTTATTCAGGACACATTGAAGCAAGTGCAGCCAAGCTGTATGTGCTCGGTGCCACGCTTCTGGGAGAAAGTGTATGCTGCAGTGATGGAAAAGATGCACAAGTCGCCTAAGGTGCTCAAGATGCTCATGAAGGAAGCCATCACAGTGGGCATACGCCGCAATGTGACATACCTCGGCAACGGATTGCCAGTGCCAAAGATGCTCGAGATGCGCTATAAGACACTCGACAAGATGGTGCTCAGCAAGGTGCGCGAGGCAATAGGCATCGACAAGCGCAGCATCTTCCCAACAGCCGGTGCAGCGTTGAGCGACAATATCACCGCATTTTTGCGCGGTATCGACCTGCCTATATATATAGGCTACGGTTTGACCGAGACATGCGCTTCTGTGTCGTTCTTCAAGGACCCAGGTTATAGAATCGGCACAATAGGCACACCGCTCGAAACACTTGAAGTGAAGATAGGCGAAAACAATGAAATCCTGGTGAAAGGTCCATCGGTGATGAAGGGCTATTTCAATCGTCCAGAGGAGACAGCCGAAGCCTTCACCGAAGATGGCTTCTTCCGCACAGGCGATGCAGGCCGCATCACTGAGCGTGGCGAATTGGTGCTCACCGAGCGTCTGAAGGACTTGTTTAAGACCTCAAACGGCAAATATATAGCTCCACAAGCACTCGAGTCGTTGCTCGGCGAAGACAAGTTGATAGAGCAGGTGGCAGTGATAGGCGATCAACGCAAATTTGTGTCGGCGCTAATCGTGCCAGCCTACGATGCCGTTAAGGCGTATGCCGACAAGAATAAGATAGGCTACAACGACATAGAAGATTTGCTCAAAAACGAGAAAATCATCGAAATGTTTATGGAGAACATCAATGTGCTCCAAGCCGACTTTGCCGCATATCATCAGATAAAGCGCATCACGCTGTTGCCAAAGCCATTCTCTATGGAGACAGGCGAATTGACCAATACGCTCAAGGTGCGCCGTAGCGTGGTGGCAAAGAACTTCAAGAAAGAAATTGATGCGATGTATGCTTATTAAGCAATCAGTAAAGTAATAGAACATAAATGCAACTGGCGCCCGCTCGTAGAGAACAGGCGCCAGTGTTAGTTTTTTTAGGGCGGTTTGCATAACTTTGACAATATGGGATGTGGAGATTGCTAAAACTCTCGAAATTTATTATCATTGTGGCACAAAGCGAGATATAATACATAAAATATAGAATCATAAACCCAAGAATGCAATGAAGAAAAGTGTGATTACAGC
>CALZAF010000105.1 GCA_945612775.1 uncultured bacterium
GCGCTTGAACAATACAATGCTTCTTGCGACAGTAGTTTCGGCCAAGGAGGCCGGAGAAGGAGTGGACTTTATGCCACTTACAGTAGAGTACAAAGAGAAATTTTCGGCAGCAGGCCGATTCCCTGGCGGCTTTACAAGACGCGAAGGACGAGCATCTGATTACGAAATTCTGACATCACGCTTGGTTGACCGCGTGTTGCGTCCTTTGTTCCCCGATAATTATCACGCAGAGACATTTGTGAATGTGATAATGTTCTCGTCGGACGGTGAAGATATGCCAGATGCATTGGCAGGTCTTGCAGCATCGGCTGCACTCGCCGTATCAGACATTCCATTTAATGGCCCAATCGGTGAAGTGCGTGTGGCACGCATCGATGGCAAATTCGTAATTAACCCAACCTTCAGTGAACTTGAAAAGGCTGACATGGACTTGATGGTAGGTGCTACTTATGATAATATCATGATGGTTGAGGGTGAAATGAACGAAGTAGGCGAAGAAGACTTGCTCAACGCATTGAAGGCAGCACACGATGCCATCAAGGTGCAATGCAAGGCACAGATGGAATTTGCTGAAGAAGTAGGCTCGACCGTAAAGCGCGAATACTGCCACGAAGTGAACGATGAAGAACTTCGCGCCAAGGTAAAGGAAGTGTGCTACGACAAGGCATACGCTATAGCAAAGGCAGGCTGTGCCGACAAGCATTGGCGTGCCGACAGCTTCGAAGCCATTTGCGAAGAGTTTATCGAATCGATTCCAGAAGAGGAACGCGAAGAGAAGACTCCATTGGTAAAGCGCTACTATCACGATGTAGAGAAAGAAGCAATGCGCCGCTGCGTGCTCGATGAGGGCATTCGTCTCGACGGTCGCAAGACTACAGATATTCGCCCAATCTGGTGCGAAACCGATTACGTTCCGGGTCCTCACGGATCGGCTGTATTTACCCGCGGCGAGACTCAAGCACTTGCTACAGTGACTTTGGGCACCAAGCTCGACGAGAAGCTCGTGGATGACGTGCTTAACCACAGCACTGAGCGCTTCTTGCTACACTATAACTTCCCGCCATTCTCAACAGGCGAAGCTAAGGCACAGCGCGGTGTGGGCCGTCGTGAAATCGGTCACGGTCACCTCGCATGGCGTGCACTCAAGAGCATGTTGCCAGAAAACTTCCCATACACTTGCCGCATCGTGAGCGACATTCTCGAATCAAACGGTTCGTCGTCGATGGCAACAGTATGTGCCGGCACATTGTCGCTATTGGATGCAGGTGTAAAGATGAAGAAGCCAGTGGCAGGTATCGCAATGGGTCTTATCTCAGACGGTACTAAGCATGCTATCCTTTCGGATATCCTTGGCGACGAAGACCACCTTGGCGATATGGACTTCAAGGTGACTGGTACTGCTGAAGGTATCACAGCCACTCAGATGGACATCAAGTGCGACGGTCTTTCGTATGAAATCTTGGCTGAGGCTCTTAATCAAGCTAAGCAAGGTCGCCTGCACATCCTTAACATCATCAACGAGACTATCCCAGCTCCACGCGAAGACTATAAGCCACACGTTCCACGCATCGTATCGATGACCGTAGATAAGGAATTTATCGGTGCAATCATCGGTAAGGGTGGTGAAACTATCCAAGGCATCCAGGAACAAACCGGTGCAGTGGTAACCATCGACGAAGTAGATGGCGTAGGACAAATCGAAATCTCTGCAGCCAACAAGGATTCGATTGAGGCAGCAGTAGAGCGCATCAAGGCTATCGTAGCTGTTCCTGAAGAAGGCAAGATCTATAAGGGCAAGGTGCAGAGCATCCTCGAATTTGGCGCATTCGTAGAATTTATGCCAGGTAAGGACGGTTTGCTCCACATCTCGGAAATCTCATGGAATCGCCTCGAAAACATGGAAGCCAGCGGCATCAAGGAAGGTGACGAAGTGGAAGTGAAACTTATAGAAATCGATAAGAAGACAGGTAAGTTCCGCTTGTCGATGAAGGCACTTCAGGAAAAGCCAGAAGGTTTCGAAGAACGCGCACCACGCCAAGGCAATGGTCCACGTCGTGAAGGACGCGGCCCACGCCACGAAGGCGGTCCACGTCGCGAAAATCGCGGTCCACGCCCAGAGGGCAAGGGCCCACGCCGTGAAGGCAAAGGCCCACGTCGCGAAAACGGCGGCAACGACAACAACGGTGGCGGCGAACAAATGATCTAATCGAATTAATTCGACGCAAAATAGTTAAAGAGTCCGGAGCTAAGTGTTTCGGACTCTTTTTATGCATATGAGCAAGGAACGAGGCTCGGATTTTGGGTGCTATAAAGGGCTGCTTCGGGATTATGTTGCCGAGGCAGCCCTTGTGATGAGGAGATATGAGGTATCTGTTGATTATTTTCCGCTGAGAATTTCGTTGTAGCGGCGGTCGTCGTTGATTATGTCGAGCGCTTGCTTAACGAGGTCGTTGATGTGGTTGATGACAATGTAATAAGCTGAAGTGTCGGTGTAGATGTCGCGGGCAATGAGCGCCTTGGTGATGGTGCGGAGCACATTTTTGCTGCGATTGTATTCGTCTTCGTTAAACTTCACGCTGTCGCGGACTCCGGCATCGATAATGCTTTGCATCATTTCGTCGGACACCTGATAGTTTTTGTCGAAATCGGCAAGGGTGGGGTAGCTGGCGAGGAGTTCGGTGCGGTGCTTGTCAACGTATCCGATGCAGAACTGAGGCAGAATGCCTTTGGCGATGATATCGCGGTGGTAGTTGGTGTATTCGGTAGTGTCGAGCGGAACGAACACGTCGGGCATAATGCCACCGCCGCCGTAGATGGTTCGGTGCTGCTTGACGGTGTAGTAGCGGAGCGAATCGGCGAAATGGATGCTGTCGGCGCTATAAAATTCGCCGCCGTCGTAGCGATTTATGATGTCCATGTCGTAGCTTTTCTTGTCGCCCTTGGTGTAAGGCTTCTGGATGCATCGGCCCGAAGGAGTGTGGTAGCGAGCCACTGTGAGGCGTATCATCGAGCCGTCCTCGAATGCAAATGGGCGTTGCACGAGGCCTTTACCGAAGGTTCGGCGGCCCACAATCACGCCGCGGTCGTTGTCCTGAACGGCGCCAGAGAGGATTTCGGAAGCCGAAGCCGAGCTCTGGTTGACGATAATCACCACTTTGCCCTTCTTGAACTTGCCATTGCCGAGCGCGCTTGCCTCGTTGCGAGGGCTTGTGCGACCTTCGGTGTAAACTATGAGGTCGCCGCGATTTAGGAGCTCGTTGCTCATCTCGATGGCAGAATTGAGAAAACCACCGCCATTGTCGGCAAGGTCGATGATGAGTTGCTTCATACCCACCTTTTGTAGAGAATCTACGGCAGCCATAAATTCCTCGTTGGTGTCGGCGGCAAATCGCGCCACCTTGATGTAGCCAGTCTTTTTGTCGAGCATATACGAAGCATCGATGCTATATAGAGGTATATCGTCGCGAGTGATGCGGAAGATTATGGGTTCAGCCACTTTTGCGCGCTTAACGGTTACGGTCACCTTAGTGTCCTTAGGACCGCGGAGGCGCTTCATGATGTCGGTGGTCTTCATTTTCTTTCCGGCGATGACGGTGTCGTTAACGGCAATGATGCGGTCGCCGGCGAGAATGCCTACGCGTTCCGATGGGCCTCCAGCGGTGGTCTGAATCACATAGAGCGTGTCTTGATTCATGTTAAACTGAATGCCTATGCCCGAGAATTTGCCCTCGAGAGGTTCGTTTAGCTCCTTGGTTTCCTCGCTTGTGCTATAGGAAGAGTGAGGGTCGAGTTCGCTCAATATGCCCTTGATGGCATCTTCAACCATCTTTTCCTCGTTGACGCTATCTACATAGAAAGTGCTAACGGCATATTGTGCATTTAGAAGTTTCTTCATTAGTTTAGGCATGGTCTGCGCCGAAGATGCGAGTGCCATAGCCAAAAATGTGATTATGAAAATACGACTCTTATTCATAGCGTTAAATAGTATCTATAATTATTATGTAAAACAATCAGTTTGTTAGGGGGCCATAGCGGCATTATTTCTCGCCATTCAGCAAAGGCAGCAGTTCGCCGGCGCCCGAAGGCAGATATTCCGAAAGGTCGGCGTTGCAGGCTATGAGATTCCTTACCTGAGTGGAGCTGATGTGCTTCTCGTCGGGGAGGGCGAAAAGCAGCACAGTGTCGATTCCCGAGGCGCAACGGTTGTAGTCAGCCATTCGTTGCTCATACTCTAAGTCGGCAGCGTTGCGCACGCCTCGCACAATGCACGATGCACCCACGCTCTTGGCGGCATCTACCGTAAGGCCGCTGTAAGAAATCACTCTCACGCGCGGTTCGTTAGCGAACACACGCTCAATCCACTTGGTGCGAGCCTCCACGCTGAGCATGGGCTTCTTGTCGGGGTTGATGCCGATAGCCACCACCACCTCGTTGACGAAGGCAAGCGTGCGGCGCACTATCGACTCGTGTCCGCGAGTGAAAGGGTCGAACGAGCCCGAAAAGAATGCTATGTGGTGATTACTGCACTTTGGTGATGTCATCTTCCTCTTCGAATACAAGGTTGTCGATAATGAAACCCTGGCGTTCCATAGTGTTTTTGCCCATATAGAATTCAAGCATATCGCGCACGGCGTCCTCCTTGCGTAGTGTTACGCGGTCGAGGCGCATATTCGGGCCGATAAAGTCCTTAAACTCGTCGGGAGAAATCTCGCCAAGACCCTTGAATCGAGTGATTTCGGCGTTAGCACCGAGTTTTTCGATAGCGGCTATGCGTTCCTCCTCGCTGTAGCAGTAATAAGTCTCCACCTTGGTGTCCTTGAGCGCCTTAGATGTGCTGGAAGTCTTGCGTTTGGCATCCTTCTTGTTGCGCACACGGAAAAGCGGAGTCTGCAATATATATACGTGACCCGTACGGACAAGTTCGGGGAAGAATTGCAGCAAGAAAGTGAGCATCAGCAGGCGAATGTGCATGCCATCGACATCGGCATCGGTGGCGATGATAACGCGATTGTAGCGCAAATCCTCGAGACCGTTTTCTATGTTGAGGGCAGCCTGCAGAAGGTTGAATTCCTCGTTTTGGTACACAATTTTCTGCTGCATACCGAATGAGTTGAGCGGTTTACCGCGCAGCGAGAACACAGCCTGAGTCTCATCGTCGCGAATCTTGGTGATACTGCCGCTTGCCGAAAGACCCTCGGTGATGAAAATCGACGAAAGTTCGCGCTTGTCGCCCTTGGCATCGTTGTAGTGAATGCGGCAGTCGCGAAGCTTCTTGTTGTTGAGAGCCACCTTCTTGGCGCGTTCGCGAGCCTGCTTGGTGACACCGGCAATGGCTTTTCGCTCCTTTTCGCTTTCGAGAATCTTCTGGAGCATGGTTTCAGCCACTTGTGGCTCTTTGTGCAGGTAATTATCGAGTTCCTTCTTGATGAAATCGTTGATAAACTTATATACAGTAGGGCCGTCCTTATACATGACCGTACTGCCCAGCCTAATCTTAGTCTGAGATTCAAATATAGGTTCCACCACCTTCACGCTGATGGCAGCCACCATGCCGGTGCGGATGTCGCTATACTCGAAGTTTTTGTTGAAAAACTCCTTGATAGTTCGGCTCACAGCCTCGCGGAAAGCCGATTGGTGAGTACCGCCTTGAGTGGTGTGCTGACCGTTGACAAAAGAGTAGTATTCCTCGCCATACTGGTTGGCGTGAGTTATGACAGCCTCTATTTTGTCGCCAATGAAGTGGATGGGTGGATAGAGCGGGTCGTTGCTCATATATTCTTTCACAAGGTCGCTAAGGCCATTGCGTGAGCGATATTTCTTGCCATTGTAGATTATGGTCAGCCCGGTGTTGAGGAACGAATAGTTCTTAATCATTATCTCCACAGTGTCCTCGCGGAACGAGAAATTCTGGAAGATAGTGTCGTCGGGTTTGAATCGGATAAGCGTGCCGTTAGGTTCATCGTCAGGAGCCGGAACTACGCCGCTCTCCTCCACCACCTCGCCGCGAGCGAACAGAGTGCTTGCCATCATGCCGTCGCGCACCGACTGCACGAAGCACGATTCGCTGAGGGCGTTGGTGGCTTTTAAGCCCACACCGTTCATACCCACCGAACTCTGATAGTTTTGGGTGTCGAATTTACCGCTGGTGTTCATGGCTGTAGCAGCCCTTGTGACATCTTGCAGAGGGATTCCGCGGCCGTGGTCGCGTATAGAAACCTCATTGTCGGTAATATTTACCTCGATGGTGTCGCCAAATCCCGCAGCATGCTCATCTACAGCGTTGTCGAGGGTCTCCTTGAGCAGCACATAGATGCCGTCGTCGCTCTGCGAGCCATCGCCAAGTTTACCGATATACATACCAGGGCGTCGCCTGATGTGCTCAAGCGGCGAAAGGGTTACCAACTCATTGTATCCGCCAGCGTTTGATGCAACGTCTGGCGCGTTTAGTTCTGTGTTATCTGCCATAATCGTAATGAAATGCTGCTAAGTTGCAACAACCTACAAAGATAATAAATTCTTTTGACAAATAGGAATGCGAAAGGGCTGTAACGCCATTCAAAAAGTCCGGAAGGGCGAAAAAATGCGAATTGAGGGGCTAAAACGTTCAAAAAATGGTGCTTATCAGCCTTCCGAAACCTCGACCTCCGGCGCTGATGTAGCGATAAGCCACAGCGAGCATTGCCCGGCGGCAGAAATTGTGGCGATAACGCTCTAAGGTGTTGCGATAGAGCGCGTCGGCGAGGTCGAAGCATTTTTCTCGTCGATAATGGGCGGCAAGCACCACGCGTCGGTAGTTGAGCAGATAGATTAGGCGGTCTTTTTCGGCGATGTCGCTATTGGCGATGTCGCTTTCGGCGATGTTGATGGCATGTTCCCAAGTGCCATGTTTGGAATGAAAATTATCGCCCGTAATCGACTCGTTCTGGAATACGGCAGTAACGCGAGCTTTATCGCTGATATAATGAATTTTAGGCCTTGATAGCAGCATGCGAATGCCCAGTTCCCAATCGTCCCAAGTGGGCGTGTTGCGGTTCCAGCAGCCAGCCTCGATAAAGTGCTTACGGCGAGCTATGTAGCGCTGGGTGGAAAGCATGGAGTGAATGATGTGGTTGGCGAAGATGTCGTGAGGCACGAATGCCAGTTGGCGAATGCCTTTGCCGTCGTCGAGCTGGAGGCGAATTGCGAAGATGTCGGCATCAGGGTCAGCCTTCATAGCTTTGGAGTATTGCTCCACATAATCGGGCGTCATAAGGTCGTCGCTGTCGAAAAACATAATCCACTCCGATTTAGCAGCCAGAAGGCCGCAGTTGCGGGCAGCGCAAGCGCCTGGTGTGGTTTCCTGCAGTACCGTGATGCGGAAATCGGGCGCTTGGTTAGCCTCCTTGAAGTCGCGAAGCACCTGCAGCGAGGCATCGGTGGAATTGTTATCTACAAGAATGAGATTTAGCGGGCGATAAGTCTGCGCAGCCACACAGTTGAGCGTGGCAGACACAATCTTTTCGCGGTTATATACTGGTATTACAATCGTTAAATCCATTCGGAGTACGGTTTTAGAAAGTAAAATTACTAATTAAATGCTATAATCCAACAAAAAACTTGTAAATTTACGCAATCAAAAACCATATATAAACCAACAAGAGATGAAAATACTATTCGTGGGCGATGCAAGCAATCTGCACAACGCGCTTGCCACAGCCCTGAGGCGTATGGGTCAAGAGGTGACAGTGGCGAGCGACGGATCGCGCTGGATGGACACAACTCGCGATATCAATCTCTGCCGGCAACCGGGTCTGGCAGGGGCGGTGCGCTATCTCTATGACGTGATGCGTGCGCTGCCCAAAATGCGCGGCTATGACGTGGTGCATCTGGTTTTTCCTGTGTTTTTGAGTTTGCGGCCCGAGAAAGTGAAACTTGTGTTCGATTATCTGCGCAAGCATAATCGGAGCGTGTTTCTGTCGGCTCTCGGCAACGATCACGATGTGGTAAAGGCATATCTCGAGGGAAATGTGTTAAAGTACAGCGAATATATGCTTGGGCATACTCCTACGGAATATATGCAGTCGGAAGAATCGGCAGAAGAGCGCCGAAACAGCTGGTTTGCGCCCACCATGGAACGCTATCACCGATATGTGATAGATAATATCGACGGTGCTGTGGCATGCTTATATGAATATTACAAAATATATAATTCTATAATACCCGATAAATTGGCATACGGTGGGATACCGATTGATACGCAGGAGTTGAAACCGCGATATATCGACGATGAACCCGAAAAAGTACGTCTGTTTCTGGG
>CALZAF010000106.1 GCA_945612775.1 uncultured bacterium
AAACACAATAATTAAAAGAATTCTATTATGAGAAAAATTTTTACTTTAATTGCTGCCTCTATGGTATCGTTTGCGATATCGGCAGAGGCTTACGTTACTGCAGGTGACGCAACCGTTTATACATTTGCTGATTTGGCAAAAATTCCCGAATCGGGGGTAACCGTTAAGAAGAATACCCAGACTTATACCGTAGCCAACAATATTGAGATTGCGGCAACCGACGGGCTGGTGTTGGAAGATGGTGACGTGATTAAGTTGGGCGATGCCGTAGAAATTGTTATCTATGGCGATGCAGATTTTACGCCAAGAAGTTGGGCCATGATTACTCGCACCGACGACACAGTCACTCCTAAAGGCCTTTACATTAGAGATAATGGTAACATTGAAATGCGTAATGTGGTGATAGAGTATGCTCAAGTGCGCTCATTTGCCACTACATCGCACTGGTTTGAGAATTGCACTTTCCGTTATTGCCAAACCAAGGGCAGTTCAACCGGCGCAATTGCTATCAATAATTCAACTGAATCTACAGAGCCTACAGGCGTTATCAACTGCCGCTTTATAGAGTGCGTTTCTGCAGCCATTGGTCAAGGCGCTACTACAGTTCACCCTATGGTAATCCAGAATTGCTATTTCTATCACAACGATACAAGCAATGCTAACCGTCCTCAGATTAACATTACGAATCCTGGCAAAAGTGGTCACATTATCATGGGCAACATGATTATAGGTGCTACCGAGACTAAAAAATCGGGCGGTATTGCTGTATCTGACCTTGTTGGTTCTAATGGTGGCGGCATGGCGATTGTTCAGAATAACACAATATTTAATTGCCGTTATGGCGTAACATTCCAGAGCGCATCGTCGATTGAAGCTCGTATCGAGGACAATTCGTTGACCTACAACTGCAACGAGACAAATGCCAACAATGGCGGTAGCGGCATCAGCATCTACGGCAAGGTTAAGGTATATGGCGAAGGCAACCTTATAGAGGGTAATTTGTGGGGTGTAACCATCATAGGAGCTTCGGAAGGCGTGAATTTCGGTAAAATCGACGATCCAACAGCCGAAGACTACAACCCAGGCCGCAACATCTTTAAGAACAATGGCAACGGTGGCACCGATTACGACTTCTATAACAATAGTAGCAACGCCATTACTTGCTACGCTCAAGGCAACATTTGGAACGTGGCTGAACAAGACTCTGTGAGAGTTTCGAAGGTGGTTTGGGATAAGTATGATAACGCCGCCCTTGGTGAAGTGATTTTCACAATGCCAAGCGCAGCTTCTTCGAACGTGGCATCGATTACCCAAACGAGCAACGACTTCACTTATGACGCCGCAGCATGTGAAGTAAAGGCTACTGTGGCAGCTCCTATCACTGTTTACTCGATGAGCGGCGTTGTGGCTAAGATGTCGTCGTCGCCAGTTGCAGCATTGAAGGTTGATGAACTTGTGGCTGGAGTGTATGTAGCGCGAAACGAAAGCACGGGCGACACCGTGAAGTTCGCTAAGAAATAACAGGAAATTATAACGGTATACATCTCGGCTGGAATCGGCATATAACCCGGTTTCAGCCGATATTTTTTGTGATTTAGAATTAGTGGCGCAAAATGCGGGGGTATAAAAACAACAATACGGCCGATTCACATCGCCCGTATTATCGCATTACTAAATAAATGATGTTACTTTACTAATACTTTATATCAATCATTGTGTTGCAAATTTAGTGAAAAGATTTCGTTTCGAAAAGATTTTTAGCGATAAATGAGTGAAAAAAAATCTTAATGAAACATAAATGTAATACCGACTGAATCGGCATTATCGGTCTTTTCTAATATGCAAACATTGGATAATCTGCCATAGTAGCATTTACCTTTTCGCGAACGGCTTTGATAACAGCTTCGCTTTCAGGATTGCTGAGCACTGTGTCGATCATTTCCACTATTTCGCCCATCAGTTCTTCCTTAGCACCGCGAGTGGTGATGGCAGGAGTGCCGAGGCGGATACCTGAGGTCTGGAATGGTGAGCGGCTGTCGAATGGCACCATGTTCTTGTTGGCAGTGATGTCGGCTTGCACGAGAGCCTTTTCAGCCACCTTACCTGTAAGGTCGGGGAACTTAGTGCGGAGGTCGAGAAGGATGCAGTGGTTGTCGGTGCCGCCCGAAGCCACCTTGTAGCCCTTGTCGATGAGCGCTTGAGCCATAGCCTTGGCGTTGCTGCGCACTTGCTTCTGATATTCTACGAATTCGGGAGAGAGAGCTTCGCCGAATGCCACAGCCTTAGCCGCGATGACGTGTTCGAGAGGGCCGCCTTGCACGCCAGGGAACACAGCCGAGTCGAGGAGCGACGACATCTTGCGAATCACGCCCTTAGGAGTGGTTTTGCCCCAAGGATTGTCGAAGTCCTTGCCGAGCAATATGATGCCACCACGAGGACCGCGGAGAGTCTTGTGGGTGGTAGAAGTGACGATATGGGCATATTTCAATGGGTTGTCGAGCAGACCGGCAGCGATGAGGCCAGCAGGGTGAGCCATGTCGATCATGAGCAATGCGCCCACTTTGTCGGCTATTTCACGCATGCGGGCGTAGTCCCATTCGCGAGAGTAAGCGCTTGCGCCGCCAATGATTAGTTTTGGCTTTGTGCGAAGTGCTTCGCGTTCCATCTGGTCGTAATCAACGAGACCGGTGTCTTCCTTAACGTTGTATTCCACCTGGTTGAACACCAAACCCGAGAAGTTCACTGGGCTTCCGTGCGAAAGGTGACCGCCGTGCGAAAGGTTTAGGCCCATAAATGTGTCGCCGGGCTTCAATACAGCCATAAACACAGCCATATTGGCTTGAGCGCCCGAGTGAGGCTGAACGTTGGCATATTCGGCGCCGAAAATCTTCTTTAGGCGTTCGATAGCCAAGGTTTCAACTTCGTCAACCACCTCGCAACCGCCATAGTAGCGGTGTCCGGGATAACCTTCAGCATATTTGTTGGTTAGGCAAGAACCCATGGCTTGCATCACTTGAGGACTTACAAAATTTTCCGACGCGATGAGTTCGATACCTTTTTTCTGTCGTTGGTGTTCGCGTTCGATAATGTCGAAAACTGCAGTGTCGTTTAGCATATTTTGAATATTTAATGATTTGTATTTTCTAATAATGTTATGATATTCGCTTAATGAGAGCGGATGTGTTACTTCTTTTTTACGCTCCACCCGAATTTACCTATTCGTTCGCCGAGGCTGAAGTATTCGCCGTGAGAGTAGGCGAGGAGTTTAGCCTTTTTGAGGTCGAATTCGCCTGTTGTCTTGTCGATGTAGCGTTCGTCGGCAAGGACATTTAGCACATCGGCGATAAACATATCGTGGCTTCCGAGGTGCACTATCTCCTTCACCTTGCACTCGATGCACACAGGGGCTTCGTCGATGTAGGGCGCAGCCACCTTTTCGCCTTTCACGGCGGTGAGGTTCATCTCCTCAAACTTGTTGTAATCGCGGCCAGAGCGCACTCCGCACCAGTCGGTGGCTCGAGCCAGCTCCTCGGTGCTGAGGTTGAGGGTAAACGCCATGTTTCGCTTGACGATGTCGTAGCTGTGGCGCGAAGGGCGAATGCTCACGTAGCACATAGCCGGGTCGGAGCAGATGGTTCCCACCCACGAGGCGGTGAACACATTATATTCATCGGGCGTAGCACCGCAGCTCACGAGCATAGCGGGTACGGGATAGACCATATTTCCTGGTCGCCAACTTTGCTTCATCGTGGATGCTGTTATTTGAGAGTTAATTCGTTATGGTCAACCTTGTGTTCGCAGTAGTGGCAGCAAAGAGTCACCGGGTTGCGGTCCACGACGTGGAATAGGGTTTTCATCGGTTCGTTGTTGGTGATGCACTTAGGGTTGTTGCAACGCACGATGTCGATGATGTCGTCGGGCAGGCTCACGTGGCGCTTGCTGGTTACGTTGTAGTTTCTGATTTCGTTGACTTTGGCTTGAGGAGCGATGAGCGCGATGCGGTTGAGCGTTTCTTCGTCGAAGAACATGTCGGCAACCTTGATGATGCCCTTTTTGCCCATGTGCTTGCTGTCGAGGTTCACGCCTATGGTCACGCTATTCTTCAGGTTTGGTATGTTGAGCAGATCCACCACCTTGAAAATCACTTCGGGATTGATGCGGTCGATCACAGTGCCGTCTTTGAGCGCTGCTACTGCCAGTGAGTCGTTATTTATCTTAGTCATAGCTATGAATAATGTGATTCTGAGTTAAAAAAATGATGATTGTAATCGCCGGGTGTTAGCAGTCGATGCCGAGAGCGCGGCAAATGATGGCTTGACGGGCGTAGAGTCCGTTTTTAGCCTGCTGAATGTAGTATGCCTTAGGGTTGTCGTCAACGTCGTAGCTGATTTCGTTGACGCGAGGCAGTGGGTGCAGCACGCGCAGATTAGGCTTGCTGTTGTCGAGCATCGAGTTGTGCAGGTTGTAGAGATTCTTCACGCGCTCATATTCGAGCAAGTCGGTGAATCGTTCGCGCTGCACGCGAGTCATATATAGGATATCGGTCTCGTTGATAACCTCCTCGCTGAAGTCGCGATATTCGTGGTATTCAATGCCGTTGGCTTGGCAGAATTCCTTGTATTCGAGCGGCATCTGCAGTTCGTTGCATGCCACGAAGTTGAATCGAGGTCTGAAGTGGCGCATAGCCATCAGCAGCGAGTGCACGGTGCGGCCATATTTCAAGTCGCCCACCATGGTGATGGTTAGGTCGTAGAGAGTGCCCTGAGTTTTATTGATAGAGTAGAGGTCGAGCATGGTTTGAGAAGGGTGTTGGTTGGCACCGTCGCCGGCGTTGATGATAGGCACGGGTGCGAATTCGCTTGCGTAGCGGGCAGCGCCCTCAATGTGGTGGCGCATCACGATGAGGTCGGCATAGTTGCTCACCATCATAATGGTGTCCTTGAGAGTTTCGCCTTTGCTGCTACTTGTGGTGCTGGCGTCGGAGAAACCGATTACACGGCCGCCGAGACGGTTGACGGCGGTTTCGAAACTCAAGCGGGTGCGGGTAGAAGGCTCAAAGAATAGTGTAGCCACCACCTTACCGGCGAGAATGTCGCGGTTGGGATTTTGCTCGAAATGGCTTGCTTTTTCAATCAGGTCAAGGATTTCCTCCTTGCTCAAATCGTTGATAGAAACCAGACTCTTGTTGCTCATAGTGGTATTTTATTTTGTTATGAGGTTGTATATTATAGTTTTCGTGCAATGATGTTGTAGCCTGCCAGCACGATACATCTCAGCCGCTTCATTGCATAGGGCAGGCAATAAAAAAGCCAATCATAGCCCATTCATATAGGGGCATGACTGGCGGCGACGGTGACACGACAAAAGAAAATCTCGCCTTAGCAACTGCATGAGTTGGTGAAAACTTGCTGTAGTTGCGTCGGGAGATTCGTTATGTTTGTGTCGATGTATCATATCACCACAAAGGTAAGTATTTTTTCTCTTACTGCCTACCCGCACGCGTCAAATTTTTTTGCACATGCAGTGATTTTCGTGCCAACTTCGCCCGGCAGCGCAAAAATCGGAGCGGCTGATAGGCATAGGTGGGATGGAAAAAGCGCCTTGTCTGAGGCTTGAAAATGATAAAAGAGGGGCATAGTAGCGAAAAGTTTGCCAAAGGTCGGCGAAAATGATTTACAATTTTGTATATTTGCAATAAATTAGTTAAAATGCCTAATTGTGGGCAGTGCTGTGCGCTGGTTCGCCGTTGGGGCAGATAGAGTGAATTACGAAGGCAATAATTTAGGACATAGATATTTAGAGATATATGCAAAAAGAAAACGAAGGCAGAGGTTCTGCCATTTCGGGAGTTACGCGAGGCATCATCAAGTGGATGTGGATAGGTTTCACCGGGGGCGTGCTGATGTTAGCATTGCTGTTTGTGCTTATTTACAACGGAGTGGTGGGTTATATGCCACCCATCGAGGAGTTGAAGAACCCGAGCGACAAATTCGCCTCGATGATATTCACGAGCGATGGCGTGGAGATGGGCCGCTTCTATCACAGCAAGAGCAATCGCGTGTATGTGGATTTCGATGAGATGTCGCCATATCTGACACAGGCGTTGATAGCAACCGAGGACGCCCGATTCGACAGTCACTCGGGCATCGACGGCCGCGCTATGCTGCGTGTGCTGGTGCGCCGCGTGATATTGCAGCAGAAGAATGCCGGTGGTGGCAGTACCATCACTCAGCAGCTCGCCAAGTTGCTCTATTCGCCCGAATCGCATGGAATTTTCACTCGAGCCATTCAGAAGCCTGTGGAGTGGATGATTGCCCTCAAGTTGGAGCGCTTCTACACCAAGGACGAGATAATAAAGATGTATTTCAACCAGTTCGACTTCCTATACAATGCCGTAGGCGTTAAGACGGCGTCGTATGTCTATTTCGGCAAGGAACCGAGTGAATTGAGCATCGAAGAGGCAGCCACATTGGTGGGTATGCTCAAGAATCCGTCGCGATTTAATCCTGTGCGCCACCCCGAGCGATGCATCAATCGCCGCAATGTGGTGTTCCAGCAGATGGAAAAGGCTGAGTTTATCACTGCCGAAGAGTGTGAGGAGTACTCGAAACGCCCTCTTGTGCTATCGTTCCACCGTGTGGATCACAACGACGGTATCGCACCGTATTTCCGCGAAGAATTGCGCCGCATCATGACTGCCAAACGCCCCAAACAGGGCGATTATGCCTCGTGGAACTATCAGTCGTATGTAGATGACTCGATAGCCTGGGAGACCAATCCGCTGTATGGCTGGTGCGAGAAGGTTCGCAAGCCCGACGGCTCGAAATACGACGTTTATGCCGATGGATTGAAGATCTACACCACCATCGACTCGCGCATGCAGCAGTATGCCGAGAATGCCGTGCGAGAACACCTTGGCCGCGACTTGCAGAAGCGTTTCATCAAGGAGCGTGGCGGCTATCGCAACCCTTATAGCAACAACACCACCGAACTCTCAGCCGACCTCAAGGCACAGCTCATAAAGAATGCCATCTCGCAGAGCGAACGCGCTCGCGTGCTGCGCATAGCAGGCTATAGCGAGAAAGAAATCACTGAGAACTTCAATCAGAAGACCGATATGCGCATCTTCAGCTACGATGGCGGCATCGACACGGCGATGACTCCGCTCGACTCGATACTCTATGTGAAGTCGATATTGCGCACCGGCATGATGTCGATGGACCCTATTACGGGCCACGTTAAGGCTTATGTGGGCGGTCCAAGTTTCCGCTTCTTCAAATACGACATGGCAGGCCGCGGACGCCGCCAGATAGGTTCTACCTGCAAACCGTTCCTCTACTCGCTTGCGATGGAGGAAGATTACACGCCTTGCGACACCTTCCTCAATGCCCAGCCGGTGATTCCTGTGCCGGGCGGCGTGTGGGAGCCTCGCAACTCGGGTAATTCGCGCGTGGGCGAAATGGTGTCGCTGCGATGGGCGCTTACTAACTCTAACAACTGGATTTCGGCTCGACTGATAACTGCCGACCGCATGTCGCCGCAGCAACTTGTGCGCAAAATGCACGCCTTCGGCATCACCAACCACCTCGATGCCGTGCCATCGCTTGCCCTTGGCCCTTGCGACGTGTCGGTGAAGGAGATGGTGTCGGCTTATACGGCATTTGCTAATAAGGGCATGCGCGTTGACCCTGTGTATGTGACTCACATCACCGACAACGCCGGTAATGTGATATCGGAATTCTCGCCGAAATACACCGAGGTGCTTAGCGAAATGGCTTATTATAAGATACTTTCGATATTGCTCAATGTGGTGGATAGCGGTACGGGCGCCCGATTGCGCCGCGCTCCGTTTGCCCTCACTGCTCAGATTGGCGGCAAGACCGGTACCACCAACTACAACGCCGACGGTTGGTTTATGGGCTTTACCCCCGACCTCGTGACAGGCGTTTGGGTAGGCGGCGAAGAGCGTTATATCCACTTCAACAGCATGGCGAGCGGACAAGGTGCGTCGATGGCGCTGCCTATCTTCGGACAGTATATGAAGCAGATATATGCCGACAAACGATTGCGCTATTCGCAGCAAAGCAAGTTCTCGTTCCCGGCTGAAATCGACCTGTGCTTCAAGGAAGACCTTGGCGGCATTCCTATCGACCAGGCTCAGGGCAATATTCATCCCGAAGAGGCTATTGAGGGAATTTTCGATTAGCGGAAGGTTTGTTATAGAATAGTTTAGGCACGGATTTTCACGATTAGATGCATTGTGGAAATCCGTGCCT
>CALZAF010000107.1 GCA_945612775.1 uncultured bacterium
ATATGCCACAACGAGTGCTTGAGATGTTGGAAGGCAATGGCAAGGCTAAAGCGTTTTGGGCAAAGGTGAAGAAGCTAATCGACGAGATGATGGCAGATGGCGATGCTCGTCTAAAGAAACTTAAAAACGATAAGGCGAAGGTGGTGTCGGGCGACCAGAAGATGGGAAAACGCGGTTTTGTGTCGATACAGCCGGGCAAACTTGCCGATTTCTTGGCAAAAGATATAGTGAAGTTTCAGCGAACGGCGAGAAGTGGCGAAACCTATGGCACCGACCGCATCACAGGCCTCAATTATCGCGTGATGCAAGCCACTATTGCCACTTTCAACAATCAGATAGAGGCAAATAATCGTGAAAACCTAAATCAGATGTTCGCCAAAGCCGGGCTGACGGGGCTTAAGTCGAAGACGTCGCACCCGTTCCTGTATGAGGTGTTGAGGGTGCCGGAGATGGGGAATACCATAGACTTCTATATGGCTTACCTGAAAAAGCGGAATGCCTATCTGCGAGATTTGAAGAAACGCATTGCCAATGCTCAAGCCTTAGGCGACAAGGAACAGCGCATTAAGGCTATGAATGAAATAGAAATCACATTCGTCAACCGCAATAGTGCAAAATGGGCTAAATGCGATGCCGAGGGATATAAGGCTCTGGGTGAAGATTATCTCGAATTTCATGCGATAGAGTTGCCTCGCCACATGTTTGACGCCGAGATAAAGGAGCAGCTGAAAAAGCTGCCTCAGATGGCTGGCGTGGACTTCGACAATGCCAATGTCACTTATCTTATAGCCGAATATCTGAAGCGAGTGATGGACGACGATTTCCAACCATTCTACAGTTGGAAGCGCAATTATATGTATATGGATATGCTTAACGGCAAGTATGAAAGCAACAAGGCGCTTGCCAAGATATACACAACCATGGAAGAGCGCGAAAAGTTGTGGGGCGAAAGGCAAACTGCCGGCAAGGCATACGCAGATGATAAATTGAATAAGATGCTCAGAGACCGCAATTTCAAGAATGTTGCGCCTGCAGAATGTGAGGAGATAGTTAATTCGCGATTGGCTCGCAGTCGTGTGGAATATCAGAAGAGCGAGAAGGTTATCCGCCGCTATAAGGTGCAAGATGCATTGATGTTCCTGGCTGCCATCGACGAGATTACCAAGAATGTGAAGTTTGAGGGCAAACGCTTCAAGCTCAAGGCTGTAGAGCCCGATGCAGATAAGGGAATCTTGTCGGAATTGATGCCTATCGACTTCAAATTTGAACTTAAGGGTAAGAAATATACGCTTCACGCCGATAGCATGAAGATAAAGAATTATGGCGATTTCTTTAAGATAATCAACGATAAACGTTTGCCGTCGTTGCTTGATATAGTGAGCGAAGTGAAGGTTATCGATAAGGAGCAGCTCACCGATGAATTTAGCAACTACGATAATTGCCGTCCGCGCATGGTGGAAATGATTCTCGACTTTGAAAAGGTGGTGTATAACAGATATCCTGAATTGGTGGAAAAGGCTAAAAACGCAGATCGGTTTAGCTTCTCCGACTTGATGAGAGAAGCCGTAAATCGTGGAGCATTACGCGGCGACGATAGAAATTTGGTTAATCTTATCCGTAATTCGTTTAGCCACAATTCTTATCCTAATCCGAAGCAGGTGCGCCTCACTGCAGCGGCTTTGCCTGAAGTGGCTAAGAAGCTCGAGGAAATGTTCAGCGAAAAAGCGCGGCTGAGGTGAGGCAGCTTCGCTGCTCTTTGGCAGCTGCGCTGCTCTTTGGCAGCTGCGCTGCGTTTTTTGCAACTTCGTTGCGGTTAATTTTTGCAACTTCGTTGCGGTTATTTGGCAGCTGCGCTGCGGTTAGTTTGGCAGCTGCGCTGCGGTTAATTTTGGCAACTTCGTTGCGGTTATTCTTGCAGCTGCGCTGCGGTTATTTTGCAGCTTCGCTGCGGTTATTCTTGGCAGCTTCGCTGCGGTTAATTTTGGCAGCTTCGCTGCGGTTAGCTTTGCAGCTGCGCTGCGGTTAGTTTTGCGGGTGCGCTGCGGTATTCTGTTAAATGCAAAAAAGAGGATGGATCAATTTTGATGCATCCTCTTTTTGGTTATTTGATTGCTGTGGGGTTAGTTTACTATGATTTCATCTACGAAGATGAATGCTTTGCCGTTTTGGGCGTGGACTCGGATGTAGCGGGCTTGGCGGTTGCAGGTTAGGCTGAATGTCTTGAAGAGTAGGTTTGGAATCTTGTCGTCGATGTCGTTCCATACTGTGCCTATGCTTTGGTATTGCTTACCGTCGGCTGAGAGTTCTACTTCCATCATTCGAGGTACGAATACGCCGGGACCGGGCAGGTGCATAAACGATGCGCCTACGTAATGCACGTCTTGGAGTTTGCCGAGGTCGATAACCACATCGAGGTCGTTAAGCAGACCTTGCCATTTGTGGTCTTGGTAGGTCCATCCGCCGAGTATGCCGTCGGTGAGAGTGGTGGCGCCTTGCGATGGCCATTGTTTGCTGAATGGATTGTTGTAGGTCACCTTACAGCCTTTGGCGAGGTGGTCAACAGGAGCGAGGCTTTCGCGGCGGTTGCCGTATTCGTTGGCAAGGTTGAAGGTGTTGTAGCCCATCTTCTGCATTTGAGCGCAGAGAGCCACGGCGCGAGGGCGGAAGTGGCTGTAATCCTTATCTTCGGCGCGGCTCCAACCGGTTTCAGCCACGGCGAATGCGCGAGGATAATACATATATTCGGCATGTTCGGGGGTTGGCACATATTCGGTCCAGAGGTTTCCTTGAACGCCGAGCAAGTGCTTCAGTTCGTCTTGGCTGAGGCTTGGGTCGGCTGGGTCGTAGTTGTAGGTAATCTCGAGCGATCCGTATCCGCCTATCGAAACTGGTTCTTTGAACGGAGCGTCTTGGGTGTGGTCGAGGTAATAGAATTCGCCTGGGGTCATCACCACATCGTGACCAGCCTTGATGGCCTTGATGCCGCCCGAAGTGCCGCGCCACGACATTACGGTGGCGTTAGGAGCCAAGCCGCCTTCGAGGATTTCGTCCCAACCGATGATGTCGCGACCCTTAGAGTTGACAAATCGCTCGATGCGCTCTATCAGGTAGCTCTGCAGTTCATCTACGTCCTTTAGGCCTTCTTCCTTCATGCGGCGTTGGCAGTCGGGGCATGTTTTCCACTTGCTTTTGCCAGCTTCATCGCCGCCGATGTGGATGTAGTGCGATGGGAAAAGGTCGATAACCTCGGTAAGCACATTCTCAAGGAATTGGAAAGTGGCTTCCTTGCCGGGGCAGAAGTCGCTGCCCTTGCCCGAACCGTCGCACGACACCTCAGGATAAGCAGCCAGAGCTTCCTCGCTGTGGCCCGGCATCTCAATTTCGGGGATTACAGTGATGTGGCGAGCCTCGGCGTAAGCCAAGATTTCGCGGATATCGTCCTTGGTATAGAAACCGCCGTGGGCGCGAGGGTCAGTTTGTTCGCAGTATTGGTTGCCGCCGTCGCACCATTGTTGCCAAGTCTCGGCGGGACGCCAAGCAGCGAGCGAAGTTAGGCGAGGGTAGCGGTCGATTTGCAGGCGCCAACCGGCAGCATCGGTGAGGTGAAGGTGCATGCGGTTGAGCTTGAGCATTGCCATTGCGTCGATTTGCTTGAGGAGGAATTCCTTAGAGAAGAAGTGTCGCGACACGTCGAAGTGCAATCCGCGGTAAGGGAAACGCGGTTCGTCGGTGATGGTGCAGCAATCGATGGTGCGCAAGGTGCCCTGCTGGGTCATCTGAAGCAGTGTTTGCACAGCATAGAATGCGCCAGCCTCGGTGGCAGCGCTTATGGCTATGCTCTTGGGTGTGATGGTGAGTGTGTAGCCCTCGGCAGGAGCAGGCTTTTTGCCCTTTTTGCCGATAACGATGGCTATGTTCGCCTTAGAGCGGCTTTTCTCGGCAGAGGCTTGCAATGCCGAAGCCTTGAGATAGTCGGCAAGCGAGCTCGAAGCAGCGCCCTGCACAAACACCTTCACGCCCTCGGCAGGCAGAGTATAGGTGCCCTGCGAAGCCACAATCTGGGCAGGAATAGGGATGATGTCGTAGGGAGAGCCCGACTTAGGGTTAGCGTCGCCGGCAGCATGTGCCGACAGCATAGCTGCTGCAACAGCAAGGCAGCATAGAAGTCGTGTGAAGTTAAATCTTTTCATATTATAAATAGGTTTAGTTGTTTTCTCGGGTTTGTTGCGTAAAGATACGTCAAAATCTCGGAAGCGCCAAGCCTTTGCGGCAATAAGAAAAGCGCGCCGATGAATATCGACACGCTTTTGGGTATAGTTTGTGTAAAACGCTTTCTTAAACCTTTCGGATAGGCGCCATATTACATGTTCATACCGCCGTCCACTTGGATCACTTGACCCGAAACGTACGACGACATGTCGCTTGCCAAGAAAGTAGCCACATTTGCGATATCTTCTACTTGGCCGCCGCGGCGTAGAGGAATCTTTTGGCACCATTCCTTGCGCACTTCTTCAGGAAGGGCAGCAGTCATGGCAGTCTCGATGAAGCCAGGAGCGATGGCGTTGGCGCGGATGCCGCGAGAACCCACTTCCTGAGCGATACTCTTAGCGAGAGCTATAAGACCAGCCTTCGAAGAAGCGTAGTTAGCTTGGCCAGCGTTGCCGTGAACACCCACTACCGAAGCCATATTGATGATAGAGCCACTGCGTTGGCGCATCATGATAGGCAGACAAGCGTGGATGAAGTTGAAAGCCGACTTAAGGTTTACTGCGATAACAGCATCCCATTGAGCCTCGGTCATACGCATCATCAAGCCGTCCTTAGTGATACCGGCGTTGTTAACAAGAATGTCGATGTGACCGAAGTCGGCCTTTATCTGTTCTACCACTTGGTGAGTTTCGTCGAAGTTAGCTGCGTTTGAAGCGTAGCCCTTAGCCTTAACGCCGAAAGCAGCGATTTCTGCTTCGGTGGCTTTGCCATTTTCATCGATAACAAGGTCGGTGAAAGCTACGTCGGCACCTTCTTGAGCAAACTTGAGGGCGATAGCCTTACCAATACCACGGGCAGCACCAGTCACGAGTGCTACTTTACCTTCTAATAATTTCATCTTAAATAGTTGTTTTTTTAATTGTTATTATCAAATAAAAATTCTTTTTCTCTCTGTTTTGGTGTTATATGTCGTGACCTCAGTCCTCGTCGGAGTCCTTACGGGCGATGCCGTTGAGGATGAAGTCGTGAATATATTCGCGAAGTTTATTTTTCTCGATGTCCATTTCGGCAAAACTGTCGCGCACATAGGGCACATCGAGTCCCTGCAGGCACAGCAGCATCACCTTAGCCGTCTTGTCGATATGCTTGATGCTGAACACGCCCTTATCAACGCCCTCCTTGAGAATGCTCATCAGCACAGAGCACTCTTGGCTGAGCGTGCCGCGGCGGGCGCGCTCCACCTTGCGCACATCGCGGAAGAAACCGGCGCGCAGCGAACCGTTGCGCGTAACGAGCTCCTTGATGGCTTCGAAGCGAACGAAGATGAAGTTCATGAGTTTTTCTTCGGGCGAGACATCCTGACCCGGAATTACGCTGAGGCGCTCCACTATGAGCTCGCTCTCGTTCTTCACAACGGCGTTGTAGATGTCGCGTTTGCTCTTAAAATAGGTGTAGATGGTGCGTCGGCCTTTCTCCGAAGCCGAGGCAATATCGTTCATGGTGGTGTTTTCCACGCCTTTGTGAGCAAACAGCTGGCGTGCCACCTCTATCAGTTTTTCTCTTGTTTTCGACACCATATTTTAGCCTGTTGTGTGAGAGGTAATTGCAAATTTCGATGCGAAATTACTCAAAAAAGATGAGATACGCAATATTTGTGTGCCTTATGCACTGATTTTCAGTATTGAGAAGTGTAGAATAGGGCGCAACCGCCGCTTTGCATAGTGCGAACTATTGACCAATGGATAAGGTTTAACGAACAATGGCGCATTGGCGAACGTCGGCTAATTCGACGAGGGTTTAGGGATAAAAAAAGGAAGCTCAGAGTCTGTCTGAACTTCCACTTAGTGGCGGGAGATGGAGTCGAACCACCGACCTTCAGGTTATGAGCCTGACGAGCTACCACTGCTCTATCCCGCGATTTCGAGTGCAAAGGTACGAACTTTTTTTGTAATTCCAAATTATTTTGAAGAAAAATGTGTTTTAGAGCATAATTTTATAGCAATTTTTCTTAGGGCAGGATTTGCGACATGAACTCAGGTATGGTGTAATGTGCTGCATTATAGCGTTTTGTGGTAATAATGGTGCATTGGGGAAAGAAATATTTGAAATTGCACTCGAAAGATTGTAATTTTGTGGAAAAATGTGAGCGAATCAGCAAAAACCGATAAAGATGGAAGTAGTTTACGAAGACAATCATATAATAATAGTGAATAAAGCCGTGGGCGAGATAGTGCAGGGCGACAAGACCGGCGATGAACCCCTTGTGGAGACCCTCAAGCAGTGGCTTAAAGAGAAATATAACAAGCCCGGCAATGTGTTTTGCGGTGTGACGCATCGCATCGACCGTCCTGTGAGCGGTTTGGTGGTGTTTGCCAAGACAAGCAAAGGACTCTCGCGCATGAATGAGCTGTTTCGCGAGGGAAAGGTGCATAAGACCTATTGGGCGATAGTGAAAAACTGCCCCAAGAAGATGGAAGACACCCTGACCCACTATATCACCACCACTGAGCGCACCAATAAATCGCGTGCATGGGACACCAAGAAGCCCGACAGCCAAAAGGCGGTGCTGAAATATCGCGTGATAGCCCATAGCGACAATTATACGCTGCTCGAAGTGAATCTGCTCACAGGCCGCAAGCACCAGATACGCGTGCAGCTATCGGCAATAGGTTGCCCCATCAAGGGCGACTTGAAATATGGCGCTCAGCGCAGCAATCCCGACGGCGGGATATGCCTGCAGAGCCATCGCGTGCAGTTTACCCACCCCGTAAGCGGCATCGAAATCGACGTAACAGCCCCAGTGCCAAACGACAATCTATGGCAAGCCCTCGCCCAAGCCGTGGAGAAAGAGGGATGATGCTTTTTTCGCACGGAATGAGATTATTTGCTTGGGAAAAATTTCATAAGTGTGGAAAGTTTTCTATTTTTGCAGTAATCAAATAGCCGAGCGAATGCGCGTGGTGCGTTCGCTTAGTTTGATGTGGTGAGAAAACAACAATAATATAAACTATAATAATACTAAACACATGGCACAAACTCCTGAATTTAAGTATGCTCCTATGTTCCAGTTGGGCAAGGATGATACTGAATATTATTTGCTAACAAAGGATTATGTATCGACAGGCGAATTTGAAGGTAAGACCATCTTGAAGGTGCAGAAAGAAGCGCTTACCCTCTTGGCACAACAAGCCTTCCACGATGTGGAATTTATGTTGCGTCGCAGCCATAACGAGCAAGTGGCAAAGATATTGAGCGACCCAGAAGCGTCGGAAAACGACAAGTATGTGGCGCTCCAGTTCTTGCGCAACGCTGAGACAGCCGTAAAGGGCATCTTGCCATTCTGCCAGGACACAGGTACAGCGATTATTCACGGTGAAAAGGGTCAGCGTGTGTGGACCGACTTCGAGGACGAAGAAGCATTGTCGCTCGGCGTGTTCAACACCTACACACAGGACAATCTGCGCTATTCGCAGAACGCAGCCCTCAATATGTATGACGAAATCAACACCCGCTGCAATTTGCCTGCACAAATCGACATCGAGGCTACCGAAGGCGATGAATATCGCTTTGTGATGGTGGCTAAGGGTGGTGGATCAGCCAACAAGACTTATTTCTACCCAATGACAAAGGCTACCATTCAGAACGAAGGTACGCTGCTGCCATTCCTTGTAGAAAAGATGAAGACCCTCGGCACAGCAGCATGTCCTCCTTATCACATAGCATTCGTTATAGGCGGCACATCGGCTGAAAAGAACTTGCTCACAGTGAAGCTTGCCAGCATTAAATACTACGACAGTCTGCCAACCACAGGCGACGAGACAGGCCGCGCATTCCGCGATATCGACCTCGAAAACAAGCTTCTTGAGGAGGCTCATAAGATAGGCCTTGGCGCACAGTTCGGCGGCAAGTATCTTGCACACGACATTCGCGTGGTTCGTTTGCCACGTCACGGCGCAAGTTGCCCAATCGGTATGGGCGTAAGCTGCTCAGCCGACCGCAACATCAAGTG
>CALZAF010000108.1 GCA_945612775.1 uncultured bacterium
ATTTATAGAGAAAGCGTCGCTGTAATGAAATTTCTCGCAGCCGATGTAGAGCGTATCGAAGGCATCTGTGCCGTCGGTGCTATGTTAGCACTCCTCTTGAAGTGTTCGTAAAAGAACCATTAAAGTTCGCAAAAGAATTCCTAAAAGCATTATTTCTCTCTTAAAGTGTTAAAAACAACCCTCTTACTGAACTTTTTTGCTTTAGAATGGTTGACAAATAAAAATAATTTCGTAATTTTGTAAACCAACTATAACATTAACTAATTATCAGACGCATGAACTCAATATTTTCAACCCGACTAAAACAGGCTCGCATAATGCAAGGATTATCTATGGATTCTCTTTGCGAAAAAGCAAATAATGTACTCAGCAAGCAGTCTATTTCAAAATACGAAGCAGGTAAAATGATGCCCGACAGCAAGTCTCTCATTATTCTTGCCAATGCGTTAGGAGTAAGTATTGATTACTTCTTTCGCCCTATTGCTGTGTCTATTGAGAATGTGGAGTTTCGTAAGAAATCCAAATTAGGTGCGAAGCGGATAGATTCAATTAAAGAGGTTGTGAAAGATAAATTGGAAAGATATTTTGAAATAGAATCGATTATAGATATTCAGTCTGAATTTAACTCTGTTTATAGCGATGTCTTGATTCAAGGAGAAAATGATGTGTTCGCCATTGTTGCTTGTATCAAAAATGATTGGAAGTTAGGCGAAGACGGTATTAACAACCTCATAGAAATTCTTGAAGAGAACAAAATAAAGGTTATAGAAATTGATGCACCTAATAGTTTTGATGGATTAAGTGGCTTTGCCAATGGTAAGAATCCTATAATCGTGCTTAACAAGAATTTCGATAGCGAACGTAAGCGTTTCACTGCACTTCATGAATTAGGTCATTTACTCCTAAACTTTGATAGCTCTATTAATGAAAAGCAAATTGAAAGTTATTGCAACCTTTTTGCAAGTGAAATGCTTATCTCAAAAGATGTTTTCATTCAAAAAATTGGATTGAATCGCAGAGATATTTCATTGCAAGAATTACAAGACATTCAAGAGCAATTTGGTATTTCAATTGATGCTTTGATGTATAAAGCAAAAGGGCTTAATATTATAACCGAAAGCCGATTCAAGACTTTCTGTATCAAAAAAAATCAACCAAAATTCAAAGAGGTTGTTGAGCGAAGTCGTTACAAACAGGAGCAATCAAATCGTTTTGTACGCTTGGTATATCGTGCGTTAGCGAGTGAAATCATATCGATTTCAAAGGCAGGTGTTTTATTAAACACTCCTATAAATGCTGTTCGTAATCAGCTAAATTTGGTATAGAATGGAAATTGTTGTAAATGACACGAATATTTTCATAGACCTTCATTCTATCAGATTGTTGGATCAATTCTTCGAATTACCTATAACGGTACATACGGTTGATTTCGTAATCAATGAATTAACCGATGAAGTACAATTCAAGGCCATTAACAAATATATTGAGAATGGAAAGCTTAAAGTTCAATCTTTTGAGGCTGATGAATTGCTTGAGATTATTGAGTTGCAAAGCAAAGCAGGAGGGAATGTTTCTATTCCTGATTGTGCGGTATGGAATTACGCTAAAAAACACAACTATACACTTCTAACAGGCGATGGTCAGTTACGCAAGAAAGCGATTGAATCAAATGTAACAGTTAAAGGCATTATTTATATTTTCGACCATTTAGTAGAAAGTGAAATAATAACGCCTCAATATGCTGTAATCAAATTACAAGAATTGATGAAACACAATTCTCGGTTACCAAAATCGATAATTCAAGAACGAATTGAAAAGTGGAGAGAATAACGGCATAGAATGCTTGTTTCTTTTTGTGCCGTCATCGGAATTGGGGCAATTCGAGAGTATCAGGAAATTAATTCAAATGAGCCTCAGGCAGGAAATAAAATTAAGCATATAGGAAAAGCTATTAATAGGTCCTTTAAAAAGCATTGGAAGAAAGGAGCAATTCTCTCTTCTCTAACAGCAGCAACTGTGTTTGTTGTTCAGCTAATAAATAGACAATCAAAACGGCCATAACTAATAAGAGCCGCCATTGAGGCGACCCTTTTGTTGTGATTTTCAACTATTTACTATTGGCAAAATATTGCAACTGAGCCCTATTCTTCGGGGCGGAATTCGAGGATATCGGCGGGCTGACATTCGAGGACTGTGCAAATGGCATTCAGTGTGCTGAAGCGTATGGCTTTTGCTTTCCCGGTCTTCAATATCGACAAATTTGCTTGCGTGATGCCAATTCGGTTTGCCAGTTCGCCGAGCGAGATTTTTCGCCGCGCCATCATCACATCAAGGTTTACTACTATTGCCATAACAGTTAGTGGTTTAAATGGTTAATTCTTGTTCTTCACTCACTTCCACAGCGATGGAATACAACTTGGCAAACACTATCAGCACAAAGCATGTGATGAGCATATACTCATTGATATAGAGTTCAATTTGGCGAATGCCTTTGTAAATTATGTGGCCTGCATTGCCATCTACAAGCGAGTAAACCAGATATAGCGCCGACATTGCATACAGCCAACGATGATTGCCGCGGATAAACAGCTTGCCAGCCGCAGCTCCTCGCCAAATTCTTGCCAGGAACACCAGCAAAGTTGCCACTAATGCCATTGCAAGCACATAACGCACTACTACGAGCGTGATTCTAAGCCATTGAACATCTGCCATGTTGCTCGGGATGTCAGCAATGACATATTCCAATGTACCCCACGATTGATAACTAATAAACGCCACAAAAAGCGTACACAGCGCAGCACATGCCACAATCAGTTTTCTTAACGATTTCGATTCATTTTTCATATTTCAATAATTATTTATTGTTAAACGATATGCAAAAGTAAACATTATATTCTGTTTTACAAAAATAATTTATCGTTTTTCGATAATTTAACATACTTAAATCTCATCATGGCAAAGAAGCCTCAATAACGCCTACTCGGCATAATATCGAAACGACAAAAACATCAAAACCACTAAAAAATAGGCTGGCACCTAAAAAGATAACCAGCCCCGTAGATATGTTTTCTATTAAAAGAACAGTATCAATCTTTAGTAATTCCTTCGTTTATTTTTCAACGAATTCTAATGCCTCTGGCAGGACTTCAACTCCGTAATCCAAGCCGCCAACGAATGGCAATACGCGCGAACTTTCATAAAGTCGCTTGGCTACGCTTGAATAGAACTTGAGCGTTACGTATTCGCTGCCTTCGATGCTGCCGTTTACGGTTACCATGCACACGGCCTGCTTGCTGCCATTAAACTTAACTCTGCCCACGCCGCGGCACTCGTCGCCCACAAAGGCTGCCACCACGTCGGCTTCGCATGCGAGTGATTCGAGAACTCCCTTTGGAGTCACACACACGTTCATTCGCAATGGGTGCTTGCCGGTTAGGTTGATATCAAGCGACTTTGGCTGTGCTTGGCTACCAACTACCGATGTATTGGCAAAGCTGATAAATGCTGGAACAGTGAAAATATAATCGCACTTGCTGTTATAGTATTTCACGTCAACGCTCGCACCTTCTGCCACCAAGCCTCTTATTACGAGTTTGTAAGTCAAGTTATCGATGCACTCGCCCACGCCTAAGCACTTGCCATCGGCAAAGGCTGCCACCACGTCGGCTGCCCTGTCGGCATAGCGGTTCAGCGGCGACGATATCGACAGGTATGCCGTCATACTGCCGCTCGGAACGAAGGTCAACGCCTCGGGCGATTCTGCCGAACCAACTGCTCCTCCATCGGCTGGCATAACGAACGATTGCTCCGATGTGTAGGTGCACTTGGTGGCTGCGCTGTAGTATTTAAATCTAAACTCTTCGCCCTGCTTAGCGCCGAAAATGTCGAACCACAGGCTACCGTTGTCGGCATGTGCTATCGAGCGACATTCGTCATCGATGATTACTGCTATTTCATCGTCATTTCTAACTTCGAACGGCAATTTTGCTGCATCGATGTTCACAAATGCCTTACCAATGCAAGGATATTTGCCCGATTGTTCAAAATCGGGATATTCTGGCGCATCGGCTGTGCCATATACCTTATTAATAAGGTATTTCACGTCGCTTGCCACCGATTTATATATTCTACCATGGCGACTGCTATAGTAGCGGAACTCCACATTGCCGCTTTCGCTCGATGGAGCTTTCACCTGAATGAAGAACAGCTTAACGCCGCCCGACATCACTGCTTGAGCCACGCCACGACATTCTCCGCCTATAAAGGCTGCCATTGCATCATCATCGGCAGCAAAGTATTCCAATACTGGAGTCAAACGAACCACAGCCGTCATACTTGTTGGATAAACACTCTTGTCGGGGTCGGTCCAAGCTGGCGCAGCATCGTTGCTCGTAAGGTCCACAGCCCATGCCGGAGCAGCAGCAGTGGCATCTTGAGCCGCACTCCAGTTTGGATTGCCATTGGCAAAGTCCTCTGGCAACGCGTTCCAGTCGGGGCGAGGAAGCACAGGCTCATCATCGCTGCTGCATTGCGCCATCGACAGGCTCAACATTAATAGAAATATGATATTGATATACTTCATCATAATTTGAATAGGTTTTATAATTCCCCGCCTAAACGAAAGTAGGCCCTTTCCCTCGACGGGGAATTGTGTTGTGATATTCTTATTTTAACGCTTTACAGTCTTTATCGCATTTGTCTTACCGTCGATAACCACATTCACGATGTAAACTCCATCGGCAACCACGCTGTCATCTACGTTCCATACGATTTCTACCATGCCGTTGTCGTTGCAATCGAGCCATTGTGCCACTCTCATGCCTGCTACATCGGTTACATATACGTCGATGCGTGACGATGCTTCTGCCATTGCTCGGATTGAGAGATGATCGTGGAATGGTGTAGGATAAACTATCACATTCTCGCCTTCATCTACAAATCTAATCACCATTGGCGACTTGAGAGTACCCATCGTAGCATTTGCTCCATAGGTTACTACCGACTTGGCTGTTGCCACATTGTTGTCGCCACGTACGAGTGCCACATCCACGTTTTCTGCGCCTTCGCCACTGATTGTCATCAAGAACAAAGGTTCGCCATCTACTGCAGTTGTTGCCGTTGCCACGCCACGACATTCGCCATTCACGTATGCCACCAATTGGTCGCCTTCGAGGGCTTCGATTCCCTCAATGCGCACCACTGCGGTCATATTAGTTGCGTAGCGGCGTCCGTAGTCTGCCACTTCGGTGCGAGATGCCTCGTTGTGAGCGCGAGTCCTTGCCATGCTCAATGTCTGACGGCCGATTGCCGACTTCGATGGATATTGAAGTTCTACATCGGTTGTTGCCTGGCGTTGTAGCATATAGCCCTTACCGGTTTCCATATATTCAAGGCTACCTATCCAGCCCACATTCTTGTCGTACATTGCCATCGATGTCTGCGACTTAACGATATCGCCTTCCTCTGCCTGATAGCCTGCAAGGGCTTCCTTGAGAGTCATGTTATCTACTGGCAAATATGAGATGTAGTTCCAGCGAGGTGTGCCGTCGGTCTTCATACCTTGAATTGGCAACTTGCAGGTCTTGGTATCTACTGCCGAACCTGTCACATCGAGTGTCTGAGCCTTGCTGCTGCGAATCATATACATCGATTTGTTGTTGATGCTCTGGAGTGAGCCTACCCAACCGTTCGACGAGTAAGAAACGAAGCCGTCGGTTTCGCTCTTGAGCTGGTCGTTCGATGTCCATGCGTTGTTAGCGAGCAGTGCATTGATGTCGTCGAGATTTGGAGTATCTACGTTAACCGAAATCCAGCTCCAACCTTCTGCAAGGTCGATTTGCTGCACTCTCATATCCTTAGATGTGAATACCACTGGGTTGCTTGGAGTGCCTATCACTGAGTTGTTGACAAAGTGGATTGGCGATGTAGGTTCAGCTATGTAAGTCGAGCCTGTGCTTGCGTCCCAAATGCGGAATTCGAGGTCCTTGCTTGCTTCGGGTTCGTTGCTGTAAACCGTAAGCATTGCATACCACATATCATTAATCTTATAATACTTATTTGTGCATACGCCCACACATTCCGAGCCGTTGAATGCAGCCAAAATGTCGTTTTCGTCGCTCGAATAGATGTTATCGATGAGCATCTTGCCGAAAATCGACATATTATACTGATAATCGGCTGGATTTACGCTCCACGATGGCTTTTCACCCTCTACCTTAACGGTCAACTGGAGTGATTCTACCACGTTGTTGTCGTTGCGCAAATACACTACTTCATCGTATGTGCCAATATTCAAGCTTGGGTCAACGGTGAACTTAACATCAATGCTCGACAATGGGTTGATAGTGCCGCTCGTTGGAGTTACGTCGAGCCATGATGGCATGTTCTCGATGGTGAAGTGCTCTATCGAACCGCCGTTGTTGGTTGCACGAACAGTAAATTCTTTCTCTTCGTTAACCTTCTTAACTATCGACATGCTCGAATCGCTCCACTTGAGCTGGTTGCGATCCACGTATGCGCTCCAAGTGATTGGGCTCACGATTTCGTTACCGTTAAGGTCGCGAACGCCACTCACGGTGAAGGTCACAATAGTCTTTTCTACGCGGTCGTATGGTTCCTTGAGGTTGATAATCAACGCATCGTTGTTAACCACAAAGTCGTATAGAAGCTTGCTTACAGGGTCTTTACCTCTTACAGGTGCCGACAGGCTTGTCTCAACGCTACCTCCGCCCATTACTTCAGCATCTGGTATCACTGTCGAAGCATCTCTTTGCACCTTGGCATCCGAATAGCTGTATATCACATAGCTGACACCCTGTTTTTCCTCGTATGATTCAAACGGATAGTAAGTCAACAGACCCATTTCCGTACCATCGAGTTTTTGGCTATTGGTTTCCGACTCAATTGCCTCACTGCGGTATAGGTTCCAAATTCGGAATTCATCGATTTCGCCTTCGAAGTAGTTATCTACCTTATTTACGGTGCTTGTTGAACTGTAGTTCCAGATACGAGCTCCCAAGAGTAGGTTTGACCCCTGCACGCCGCCAAGGTCGTTGGCATCGAAGTAGGTATTGAGCTTACCGTCGATATAAATCTGGGCGCGACCGCTGGTGCGGTTCACTGCCACGGCTGCGTGGTGCCAATTATTGTCGTTGAACAAGCCGGTGCAAGTGGCTGTAGTGCCGTTGTTGCAGAAATACAACTTTCCGTCTTCGTCGAAGCCGAATTCTACGATATTGCGCGAGTTGTCGTACTCGCTGCCATCGCCTCGTCCGTTAGAGAAGAGGGCTGCATTCTTCGATCCTTCTTTTGCTCTGAACCACAATTCGATGGTATAGTCCATAGTTTGGTCTATCTGGCATGCAGTAGTAGCCAATTTCAGATAATTTTTGCCGTTGAAGGTTGCAGCGCGGCCTTCTGGAACCACCCATGTGCCACCCTTCATTTCCAGGTTAGCGCCATGTGCCTTGTCGGCAATCATCTCGCCGCGGGCTTCGTTCATCGGATAGTAAGCGATAAGGTTGCTTTCTGCACCCGAAAGTATAGTCAAACTGTTGGTCTGCAGACGTGCACGTGAGAGTTCCTTATCCCAGATGCGAGCATTGTGCATCTTGCCGGCATAGTGCTTTGTGCCGTTGATGCTTGAGCCGAACACGTAGCTGCCTTCGCCTGCATAGCCGTCGGTCTCTACTTCGCTGATAAGCTCTACCCAGTTGTAGTATGCGCTTACCTTGTTAGCTCCATCATACACCAATGCCACATTTGCCCATGTGCCCTGTTCGTAGTCGAATGTGTTATTACTTACCGTTTCTTTGCCGCCCACCTTCACGCGGAGTCGGTTGTCGGCTGTAATGCCGAGTTCTATTGCGCTATTGGCTGTGCCTTGGCTGAATAGAACTGCATCTTGTGGCTTATCGGCAAGTATCCACATTTCCACTGTGAGCGGTTTGCCGTGCCAGTTGCGAACAAATTCGGTAGCCAGAACGTCGTTTTCGCCATCGAAGCTTACCGATACCGAGTGGTCGGATTGAGCGCCATTTCTAACGCCCGTAACTTCGAAGTTATTGTCGGTGAGCAAGCCTTCAGCGATGGTTTCGTTGAAGTTCAAGCGAATTTCATCGTTCACCGTGAGTACGCCGTTAGCAGGCTGTGCGCTACCAAACAAGCGTGGGTTATACATATCCTTTATACCGCTATGAACCTC
>CALZAF010000109.1 GCA_945612775.1 uncultured bacterium
GCCTCTCCTGAATCAAAAAGTCCCCAAGAACTTTCGTTCTTGAGGACTCTTTGCGGAGAGGACGAGATTCTTTCTCCGCTACGCTACGAAAGCGCTGCGCGATGGCGAACTCTTATCGTTCTCATCTCGCCTCTCCTGAATCAAAAAGTCCCCAAGAACTTTCGTTCTTGAGGACTCTTTGCGGAGAGGACGAGATTCGAACTCGTGGTAGGATTGCTCCTACGTCAGTTTAGCAAACTGGTGGTTTCAGCCACTCACCCACCTCTCCATTTGGTTTTGCGGTTACAAAGATACGCCTAATTTTTGAATTAGCAAACACAAATCGAAATTATTTTGTATTTTTGTGATAATAAATATAACAAATAAACGAAAAACAGAGGTGAAAAAGAGTATTAAGATATTGATAACCAGCGCTGCAGTGGTAATTGTGGCGGCTGCGGCGATATGGGGCTTAGGGTTTGTGTATAATAGGGCGAGTGAGCCACAAATGATATATTTGTACCCCAATACGAGCGAAGAAGCCTTTGCCGACACACTTAGAGTGAAGTTGGGCAAGACGGGCGAGAAGGCATGGACAGTGATGAGCCTGCTCGGCGTAGATTTGAACCGCCGCGTGGGTGCATATCGCATAGAGGAGGGCGAAACGCCTATAAATATAGCTCGACGAATTCGCAATGGTCAGCAAACCCCGGTGAAGTTTACCTTCAACAATGTGCGCACCATCGAGCAGTTTGCCGAGCGCGTGTCGGACCGCCTAATGATAACCAAAGATGAGATGTTGGCATTGCTCCGCGACGAAAAATTCTGCGAAAAATATGGCGAGACGCCAGCCACAATGCCCGCAATACTCTTCCCCGACAGCTATGAGTTCTATTGGAACGTGAAGCCCGATCGCCTAATCGACGAATTGGCATCATATAGCAAGCGATTCTGGACCGATGAGCGCCGCCGCAAAGCTGAGGCATTAGGATTGACCCCCGAAGAGGTGGTGACAGTGGCATCGATAGCCGAAGAAGAGTCGGCAAAGCGCGATGAACGCGGCAAGATAGGCCGCCTCTACATCAACCGCCTGCAGCGCGGAATGCCGCTCCAAGCCGACCCGACGGTGAAATTCGCCATCGGTGATTTCGGCATACGCCGCATCACCATAGAGATGACAAAATACGACAGCCCATACAACACCTACCGCTACGCAGGATTGCCCCCCGGACCAATACGCTTCGTAGAGAAGGCTACCATAGATAATATTCTCAATAGCGAGCCCTCCGACTACATATATATGTGTGCCAAGGAGGATTTTTCAGGCTACCACAATTTTGCGGCTTCGTATGCTGAACATTGCGCCAATGCAAGGCGTTATCATATAGAATTGAACAAGCGAGGAGTGAAATAACCGAGAAAACTACAACAGATATGAGCGAAAAAGAAGGAAAATTGGTGAAACTTGCCGAATACTCGTCGATAATAGATGCCGAGATGGTGAAGGGAATGCTCGAAACCAACGGCATTGAGGCGATGGTGACCGAGGAATATAATCCCTACGGACAGGCATTCTCAAATTCGAGAGTAATGGTGATGGAATATGACCTTGAGGAGGCAAAGCGTCTGCTCAAAGGAGACGACGCCGAATAACGATAGGCTAATAACTACGATAAAACGGTGCGGGCAGGACACATCCTGCTCGCATTTTTTAGGTATATGACGCTCAGAACAATATAGAGTGACAGAATATTAGATGGCTGAAATTCTTTTTTTGCTAAAGAGATGATTACTTTACGAAAAATGACTATATTTGTGCCAAATAAAAAATACCAGAAAACTTAACCAAAAAATCTACCCAACATAAGGTAAACAAACCAATGAAGTCACAATCTTTGAAAATCGCCATGCTTGTGGCTCTGCTGACTACAAGCATTGTGGCCAAATCGCAGGAATCTGTAGCGCAAATAGGCGCTGATGATTCAAATGTGTCGTTGAAGTTCGACGCTCGATTAGATGGAGTGTATGAGCACTATAGCGACGAGTTGATACCCAGTCCCGATGATAAGATGGGCTTTCAAGGCTCATATTTGAAGTTGATATTAAGCGGCAAGATTAACGATAAGTTTAGCTACGCTTTTAGATACCGCATGTATAAGGACGCAGGCAAGCCGCGCGAGTTTTTCAACGCCACCGACTGGATAAATCTCACCTATCAAGCCGACAAGCATTGGAGCGTCACAGCCGGAAAGCAAGTGGTGGCTGTGGGTACGTATGAATACGATTATGCACCCATCGATGTGTATTATGCCAGCTACTACTGGAATCACTGCAATCCTTATCAGATAGGTGTGGCGGTGACAAATACCATAGATGAAGGCAATAAGATAAGCGCACAAATCACAAATTCACCATATAGTGAAGAATCGCTCGACGGGCTGTTTGCCTACAACCTTATCTGGTATGGTACCATCAAACCATGGTGGCACACCATCTACTCGGTGAACATGATGGAGCATGCCAAGGGCCACTTTGTGAACTATCTGGCGCTGGGCAATCAGTTGAAATTCGGCGATGCTACCGTAGAACTCGACTGGATAAACCGCTATGTGGGCAACGGAACCAAATACTTCAAGGATTACACCGTGGTAGGACTGGTGGACTACAAGATAGGCCGCTTCAACCTGCAAGTGAAGGCAGGATATGACCGAAATGCCAATGAGATGACAAAATACTACGACACCCTTGTGACTCCAGGCGTAGATCAAGCCTTCTGGGGCTGCGCTGTGGAATATCACCCTATAGCCGAGCGCAAGAACAAGGTGCGCGTGCATGCCAGCTTCAACAATGACGGCAGACATAAAAACACCTTCTTGATAGGCGTTCGCTGGCAGATGGAAGTGCTGAAACTCAACTTTTAATACATAAACCACAATGGAAATCGGAAGAGCAAAAGGGACTAAGGCCAAGATGGAGCCATACGTGCTGATTCTTGTTCTTGCCTTGGTGTTTGGCTACCTTGGAGTTAATATGGGCGTGCCCAACATGTTTAATACGCTGATGAACACAGGCTATCGCTTGCTTGTGGACACAGTGTTCTACTTGATGGGAATCACGGTGCTGACAGGCGCATTCGGACGCCTCTTGGTGGAATTTGGCGTGATACGCCTTTTGGAGACAATGCTTCGTCCGCTCATGCGTCCGCTCTACAATCTACCCGGTGTGGCAGCCCTTGGAGCAGTGATGACATTCGTTAGCGACAACCCAGCCATCATAAGTCTTAGCAAAGACGCGCGTTTTAGCAGTTATTTCAGGAAATATCAGCTAATATCGCTTACCAACTTCGGCACGGCGTTCGGTATGGGCCTCGTGGTGGTGGTGTTTATGATGGGTCGTGGATTTGGCACAGCAGCACTTGTGGGGCTCATTGGCTCGGTAGTGGGTTCGATAGTATCGACCCGACTGATGCAACGCCTGGTGAGTAAGGCTCGCCCCGAACTGGTGGAAGAGATGGCAGGCGACACCCCCGAAGAGATAAATGAAGCCGAACAGAATCACTCCGAAGAAGAACGCACCTTATTCTTGCGATTCCTGAATTCGCTGCTCGATGGCGGCAAGATGGGTGTGGAACTGGGTATGCAGATTATTCCCGGCGTGCTAATCATATCAACCTTTGTGATGATGCTAACCTTCGGTCCAAGCGCCGACGGCAACTACACCGGAGCAGCCTACGAAGGCGTGAAACTGCTGCCATTGGTTGCCGATAAGATAAGTTTCATCTTTGAATGGCTGTTTGGCTTCCAATCGTCGGAGCTTGTGTCGTTCCCAATCACCGCTCTTGGTGCTGTGGGTGCAGCGCTCGGCCTTGTTCCCCGCCTGCAAGCCGAAGGACTCATCGATGGCAATGCCATAGCAGTGTTCTCAGCCATGGGTATGTGCTGGAGCGGTTACTTGAGCACCCATACGGCTATGCTCGACTCGCTCGGCTACCGTGAATTGACGTCGAAAGCCATCGTGTCGCACACCTTAGGCGGCCTCGCAGCCGGAGTGTTTGCGCACTGGTGCTATGTGGGCGTTATGGCAGTGGCTTCGCTGCTTGGAGGCACAGCATTGTGGACCACGCCAGCCGATGTGATGTGCAACAAGCGTCCGATGGGCAATACAGCCGAATTGTGCTGCAAATCGGAAGGAAAATACTCGCTAAGCGCATGGTATGACAACAATACACAGACCACCTTCGACTTCAGCGTAGATGCCAAGACCGGTCGCATAAAGGTGGACAACGCCTACAAGAGCGAACGCGGCTACTACTATGTGATGATCAACGATAAGGCAAAGGGCAATGAGGCATCGTATGCCGTATTCTATCCAGCCGACGACTATTCATACTTCAAGGGCGATGAGACCGGAGGTCAGATGTATATCTGGGTATTCTTCTATAACTCAATAGGCCACGAAATGTATGCAGGCTACTATAGAGTGGGCTGGGGCAATCAGTCAGTGCCTGAAAAGACCGACCCCGATGAGGGCTGGGATTAGGCACATAGCAGTTGACCGAAAGAAATAACGCATAGGGGCTGTATTCGAAGGAGTACAGCCCCTATGCCCATAAGTTTAGGTGAAGATAATGAAAATAAACGCCGATGTTATGGATTGAGTTTCGGGGATTATTATTAAATTTGCAAATAGCGTGCATCGAGCGCAGTAAGCAGGCATCTTGTGAGATACGCACGGTGTGAAAAGCACGGCTTAATGCAACTAAACTTTTGGACATAACCACCATAAAAAAAGACAAAAACTAAAACTAAAATAACTAAAATGACGACAATGAAAAGAATTTTTATCGCCATAATGGCAGTTTTGGCGTGCTCAGCTGTGACATTTACAGCATCAGCTCAAGCCAAGAAGATTATCAAGCAGATGAAGAAAGCCGAAGGTATGACTATAGCCTACGGATTGATAGAACGCCCCGATTCACCAATGCGCTCAAAGATAGAGGTGGTGGGCGACAAGCAGCGCAATGTGCCTCGCGAAGGTCGCGAAGATTTTTTCCCAAAGGAAAGCACCTATGTGGACTTTGCCAACAACGTATATTATCAGAGTGCAGTGCTCGCCAATGGCGACGTGGTGTGCTCAAAGCGCGAATTTGAGGTAAATAAGAACTTCAATGTGGTGGGCGATACCACCTATATGGGCTTTAAGTGCAAGATAGCCCGCACCATCATCAATTCAAACACTATGGAAGTGTGGTACACCACCGAACTCGGCTTTAAGGCAGCTCCACAGCCAGGATGGGGCGTGGTGGATGGCGCAGTGCTCCGCTACTCGCGCAACGGCCAGCATGCAATGGGTGCTATGAGCATCGAGCCAATCAAGAAAGGCCACGAAGTGTTCCCAGAAACATTCGGCAAGGAGATGGATCCAAACATCTATCGCTATACCCTTAACCACAGCAATGTAATCACCGTGCCAGTATTCGACCAAGAAGCAGTGAACTTCACCGGCGCAAAGGCACCAGAGAGCATCGAGCCAGGCAAGACCTATCGCGTGGGCGGTGGCTCGATAATCCTCAAGAAGGTGACATTGCCAAAGTCGGCCGACCGCGACGTGTTTGTAGAACTTACCCAATACTCAAAGGGTGACGCATACGACCGCACAGGTTCGGTATTTATCATCCCTACCGATAAAGAAAAGTCGTTCTTCGACGCCATCAAGGACCTCAAGAGCGTGCCAGGCTTCACAGGCAACAACGGCGTTGACTACCCAGGCCTTGTGAGCACCGACAACTATACCGCACCACTCGAATTGATGCGATTCTTCACAGGTTTTGGCGTTCGTCAATACAACTATCAGGTGGTTCCAGGTCAGAAGTGGGTGGATGAAGTGCTCTATAAGATGAATATCACACCTCTTGCCACCGAACTCGAAGGCGAAGTGATAATAGGCGCATATATCGGCAACTGGGATGCAAACGGCCACAGCATCACGCTCAACCTCAAGTATTATCCAGGCGATGAAGATTCTAAGCCATTCCGCAAGGTGCTTCCGCTCTTCAACACCGTTAACTATCTGGAGCAAGCAGGTCAGGAATATCCACTATTCTTAGGCGACGACGGCAAACTCGAAGTTAAGTTCACTATGCCAGAAGACTCAGAAAATGCATATCTCTACTTCCTCACCACAGGCCATGGCGGCTGGGGCGGCGGCGATGAGTTCAACCGCAAGGTGAATACCATTCTGCTCGACGGCGAGAAGGTGATTTCGTTCATACCATGGCGCGACGACTGCGCTACATATCGCAACAACAACCCATGTTCGGGCAACTTCTCGAATGGTGAAAGTTCGTCGGACCTCAGCCGAAGCAACTGGTGTCCGGGCACAGTTACTAACCCTAACTACATCCCATTGGGCAAGGTAAAGGCAGGCGAGCACACTATCACAGTGAAGATACCACAGGGCCAGCGCGAAGGCGGCAGCATGAGCTACTGGTGCCTATCGGGAAGCTTGATCTACTAAAGAAATAACAACATTTCGGCACACTTGCGCGAGGCATCGACCATCGATGATAGCGTGTGGGTGTGCCGAAACCATTTTTTTATATGGCGGGCTTACATCGCAACCGATGCAGCCCCGATAACCAAACATCACAAAAGATGCCAAACAGCGAAACAAAAATCACAATGCTCGGCACGGGCAGCGCGCTCGTGACCCGCTGCTTCAACACCTGCTTTGTGCTAAATGCCGGCGAGGGCGACTTCTTGGTAGATGCCGGCGGCGGCAACGGCATATTGGCGCAGTTTGAGAAGGCAGGAATCGACTTTCACACCCTGCATCACGCATTTCTCACCCATGGCCACACCGACCACATATTGGGCATGATATGGGTGGTGCGCCGCATAGCGCAGATGGTGTATGCCGACGACTACAGCGGCACATTCACCGTGTATGGTCACGATGAAGCCATAGAGATGCTCGACGCCTTCTGCCGAATGGTGATACCAAGCCGATTTTACAGATATATAGGCGAACGGCTGATATTCCGCACCGTAGCCGACGGCGAAGAGTGGGATGCAGTGGGATGCCACTTCACCGCCTTCGACATACATAGCGACAAGACCAAGCAATATGGCTTTAATGCCATCTTGCCCGACGGGCGCAAACTCGTGTGCCTCGGCGACGAGCCGTATAATCCCGTTACGGAGCGCTATGTGAAGCATTGCGACTGGCTTATGAGCGAAGCCTTCTGCCTATATGCCGACCGCGACGTGTTTAAGCCCTACGAGAAATTCCACAGCACAGCACTCGATGCCGGGCGCGACGCCTCGAAGCTCGATGTGAAGAATCTGCTGCTCTACCACACCGAGGACCGTACCCTCGCCACCCGCGCAGCCACCTATAGCGCCGAGGCAAAAACCCACTTCACCGGCAGGGTGGTGGTGCCCGACGACCTCGAGGTGGTGATCCTGTGAAAACAGCCGTAGAGAGGGCAAAATGGGCAAATAATGAGTGTTGTGAAAAATTTTGCTTTCGAGAGAGTGCGTTTTTGAAATTTTTTGACTAAATTTAGGCGGATTGTTGATAAAATGGCTAAAGAGAGAAATCTGATAAGGCGAATGGCTATGCTTTACGTAGATGGCTTCAAAGGAATGGGCGGTCTGGGTAAGGCATTATGGGCGTTGATATTGGTGAAGCTCGTGCTGATATTCTTGGTCATGAAGCTGATATTCTTCCCCAATTTTTTGAGCACCAACTTCGATACCGATGCCGAGCGAGCACAATATGTTCGAAAAGTGCTTGCATCGCCCGACAGTGTGGTAACAGCAAATAATGAAATACAAAAGAATAATTAACCTTAAAAACAGAAAACGAAATGAATGACTTAGTATCGTTGGTCGATTGGTCGAGAGCGCAGTTTGCTTTGACCGCATTTTACCACTGGTTGTTCGTGCCGCTAACCTTGGGCCTCTCGGTGATAGTGGCGATAATGGAGACCATGTATGTGCGCAGCGGCGATAAGAAGTGGTTAGGCTTAACCAAGTTCTGGATGCGTCTATTCGGCATCAACTTTGCAATGGGTGTTGCAACGGGATTAATATTAGAGTTTGAGTTTGGAACCAACTGGTCGAACTACAGCTGGTTTGTGGGCGACATCTTTGGAGCTCCGTTGGCAATCGAAGGCTTGCTGGCGTTCTTCATGGAATCGACGTTCATAGCCG
>CALZAF010000110.1 GCA_945612775.1 uncultured bacterium
TATTGCACGGGTTTTCACAAGCAGTTTGCGGTGAAAATCCGTGCAATATTGTGTAAAGCAGTGCTTTAGAAGATTCGCTATTGTGAAGCCCAAATTACACTTTCTCGCGAGGGAAGGCGTCGATGAAGCTGTCGGGGGTGATGTTGATGATTTGTCGGTGGATGTGAGTGGCGAATCGCTGAATGGTGTGATAGGAGCGGAATGCCACATAGAAGCTGTATAGAATCTGATGAAGCGGATAGCGCATATATTCGGTGTTGACGCGCTTCACCTCTTTGTCGTCCTCGCGATAGAAATGCGGCTGAATCGACACCACATTGTTGTCGTCATCTACCGATAGCGTTTTGGTCCACGAGTGGTCGGCACCAGCCACATAGATGCGCTCGTAGCCGCATCGCAAGGCAATCATAAGCGAAGGAATAAGCACATTGCGTGGGCGAGGCATGCCCAATCCGCGGGCAAAAGCCCAGTTCTCGAGCCACTGTGTGCCTTCTACCGGCGTAAGGTTGTAGCGCACAATGTTTATATGCTTGTTTTCGGCAAGCACGGCAGCCACATCGCCCGATAATTTTACTCTGGCGGGCACAAACAGGTTCATATCCCAATCCACTTGCGAAAGCGAGAGCCAGAGTCTCGCCACATTGGCATCGTCGGCGTTGCGGAAGAAATGCGGGTCGGCGAGCACATAGTGCTGCGGCTGCAATTCGCGGAACACCGGCGCATTAGCGGCGAAATTCACGGCGAGGCGGTGGCAACTCATCACAAATCGGCGCGACTGCGCAAGTGTGATGTTGAGCGACGGTCCATTGCCGAGAATCACAATGTTGCCCGATGCCGATGGCATGGGTAACGACCATTTCGATAGGAATGTTATTTTAGCGAGGCTAAGCACCGAGTCGGTAATGGCGGTGGCTGTTTGCTTTAAGTTATCGAGGTTCATTGCGGCTTTTTGTGGCTAAATAATTGGCTGTAATAGTGGCTAATGCATCGCTTTAGGCATATTGACTCATAGCGTCGGCTTGAGCCGAATAGCATGCAGCGAGCGTTATGGCGAGCACTATGGCATACGCCACGGCAAAGATAGTAAATTTCTTGCGATGTTGATGCTCCATAAGTAAGGCAAGTACATAAATTGCCATCGGAACGAAAAGAAGTTGGAATGGCGTAACGTATCGAGGCACCGAGCCAGCCACAGCGTAGGCAGGCGTAACGAAGCAGAGTATAGCCCAAGCCGTGAATGTGGTGAGGCGAGAATTGCGTCGCCACGATAGGGAAAATATGTAGAAAAGCGCCATTCCGCCCACTATATAGGCGCCAAGGCTGATGCGCGGGAACACCTCGTCGATGTGCATGCCGCCAAATGTCCAAGGGAAGGGTATCACATATTGCACCATGCTCGTGAATGGCAGCAGCAAGAACTTTTTCCACCACGGATAGGTGAAATAGTCGCCTATGATGTTGTAGTAGGGGATTTGCGAGGGTCCTATGATGAACTGCGAGGAAAAGCCTTCGGCGTGAGACGAATCTACTACGTCGAGCGGCGATTGCGGTGTGAACCATTGCGATGTGAAGTTGATTGCGACATATAGAGCCACACCAATAGCCGTCATGGCGAGCACAGAAGCCCTCGGGCGGCGGTAGATGGCGCATAACAGGGCTCCGGCAATCATGGTCCATACGTAAGGCGGTCGGGTTGCTGCCATTATTATCGCTCCAATGGTGAATATGCCCACTTCGCGCCATGCAAAGAGGTTGAGGCTGTCGCGCCTCTCTATGATTCGAGCCACGGCAAGCGCACATGTTGCCACGCCAAATGTCACGAGCGGCTCCTTAAGCACCTGCATGGAGTGTGAGAGTAAGTAGAATAGCGATGAGGTAGCCGCCATAGCCATTGTGGCAATCCATGCCGCCGATTGGCGCGTGCGATTGGCAAGCAGATGGCGCGTAACATTGCCCATGAGCACCACCGCAGCGATGCTGAGGCACACATTGGCGCATACGGGAGGGATAAGACTTTTGCCGAAGATAGCCCAAGACGATATTATCATTGCCGGCAACCCGATGTAGGGATAAATGTGATTGTAGGGCGTGTCGTGGTAGATTGATTCGGCGAAGCGCCAGTAGCGATGAGCGTCGCCCCAGAGATGAGGGGCGTCGAGCGGCAACTTTCCCCAAAGGGTGCATCGGCCCACATAATATACGGTGAGAACCGAAAGCATAAGCCAGAGCACTATCAGCACAGCATTGCCTGCGGTGCAGTAATGCGACTGCCGCGAATACGCCATGCGCGGTATGGCGTATGCCAAGAGCAACCCCAATGCCAACTGTATGCCATAACTCAATGGCAATGATAAGGTTGATATAAGGATTATAAGTAACAACGTTATCCCCTCGGATATCAATATCGTTTTCGACTTTAGCATAGCACAAAAGTAAGCATTTTTTTGCTATCCAGAGTCACCAAGCCGCACAAACTTTCAGCCCGGCGGATAATTTTCATCTCCAAGCGAGATGTAACAATTCGGATAAATCATCGGGGTATGTGGCATGTGGGATGGTGGCAGATTTGCATATAGGGAGAATAATGCCTAAATTTGTCGGTAAAACGGACCGAAATGCAGGAAAATAAGGAAATACGGCTTGACACAGGCGAGGTGATACGCGAACGATTGCCTCGGCAGAGTCGCTATATTCCTAAATTTGTGATTCGAGGTCTGGCGAAACTGATTTGCGAGGACGAGCTCAACGAGGTGGCGCGCCTGCATGGGCATAAGACAGGGGTGGATTTCGCCAATGGCGTAATCCAGTATCTGCAAGCCTCCATCAGGGTGGTGGGCGAGGAAAATCTGCCCAACCCGGGCGACGGTCGCTATATTTTCGTGAGCAATCACCCTATGGGCGGACTCGACGGGCTTGCCATTATCTCGCTGATAGGCAGCCGTTTCGATGGCAAAGTGAAATTCCTTGTCAACGACCTGCTGATGGCTGTGACTCCGCTCAAAGATGTGTTTTTGCCCATCAATAAGTTTGGCAGGCAGAGCCGCGGCGCAGCATCGCAGATTGAGGAAGCCTATCGTGGCGATGGTCAGATGCTGTCGTTTCCGGCAGGGCTGTGTTCGCGACTTCACGACGATGGCACGGTGAGCGACTTGGCATGGCAGAAATCGTTTGTGACAAAGGCAGTGGAATATGAGCGCGACATAGTGCCGATGTACTTCGAGGGCGAAAATTCGAAGTTTTTCTATAGACTCGCCCGCTTGCGCAAGCGTCTGAAGGTGAAATTTAACTTAGAGATGATGTTTCTGCCGCGCGAGATGGTGAAATGTCGCGGCAAGCAGTTCACTCTGCGTGTGGGAAAGCCCATACCGTATAAGAGTCTGAACGCCGAGGCACCGATGGCTGAAGCAGAGCGCATAAAGCAGATATGTTACGCCCTTGCAAAACAATAATTAAGAACAATAGAATATCCAAAAATCATCAGATGAAAGCAATAATTCCAGAGGTAAGCGTAGGCTTGATAGAGCAAGAACTTACTAAAGAGCGATTTCTGCGCGCCACCAATAAAGGCGGCAACGAAATATATGTGGTGGATGCCTTCAATGCACCCAACACGATGCGCGAATTGGGACGCCTGCGCGAGATAGCGTTTCGCACAGCAGGCGGAGGTACTGGCAAAGACTGCGACATCGATGAATATGACACGATGGAGGTGCCATGCCGCCAACTGATAGTGTGGAACCCCGACAGTCGCGAAATAGTGGGAGGATATCGCTTTATTTTGGGCGAGGACGTGAAGATTCGCCCCGACGGGATGCCTAACATTGCCACTTCGCACATGTTTAGGTTTTCCGATAAGTTTATGAAGGAATATTTGCCTCATACACTCGAACTTGGGCGCTCGTTTGTGCGCCTTGAGTATCAGTCGTCGAAGGCAGGCGCTCGCGCCATATATGCTCTCGACAACCTTTGGGACGGCATAGGTGCGCTTGTGGTGCTCAATCCGCAGATAAAATACCTCTTTGGCAAGGTTACGATGTATCCCAACTATTCGCCATTGTGCCGCGATATGATTTTGTACTTTTTGCACAAGCATTTCCCCGACAACGATCATCTGGTGACTGCAATTAATCCGGTGCAGCTAAAGACCGATGTGGAATATCTGAGGAAGTGCTTCACGGGCAATGATTTGAAAGCCGATGCGCTGATTCTCAACGAATTGGTGCGCAAGGAGGGCAGAACGGTGCCGCCATTGGTGCACGCCTATATGAACTTGTCGCCCACCATGCGCATGTTTGGAACAGCCATCAACGATGAGTTTGGAGATGTGGAGGAAAGCGGCATCATGATATCGGTGGATGAGATTACCGAAGATAAAATAGGCCGTCACGTAAATACTTTTCATCCCTAAAGCTCGTTATAAATATGGATAAACTGTAGTCGCTGTGCCGCACGCAAGTGCTGGCAGCGACCATTTTGCGATATAATATATTGATGATTAATAGATTATTGTCACTTATAGTATTTGTGGTTGCATTGGCGATGCCGCGCGATGTTGCCTCGCAGTGTCAAATCGATTACGAGGCAGGTGTCACCGTCAACGCCTCCAGTGGCGATTTGGCGCCTCACTACATTATGGCTAACCGCTACGGCACTGTCACGCAGGGCAAATCGACGCTCGTAAATGCTAAGTTTATCCACTCGATGGACACCACCAAGCGCTTTAGCTACGGCTTCGGCGCGGAGGTGTGGGCTGGGTGGGCCTCAGATGCCGCATATCAGCGATATTTTGGGGGGAATTGGACTGAAAACGCCCAACACCCATCGCGAGTGTGGCTTCAGCAGCTCTATGGCGAGATAAAATATCGCGGATGCATCTTAGCCGTGGGTGTTCAGGAGCATCGCAGCAACTTCATCGATGCCGACCTCGGTAGCGGCGACCTTGTGCTCTCGGGCAATGCTCGCCCTATGCCCGGCGTTAGGGCGGGTTTTGTGGATTTTCAGGACATCCCGTTCACCGAAGGATGGGTGCAAATCGACGGCGAAGTGGCATACTACAAGGATATGCAAGACTCATGGCTCGAGAATCACTATAATTTCTATAGTTCGAGCATCACCCGAGGCTCGTATTCCAACTACAAGCGATGCTACTTTCGCACCAAGCCCAGCGAGCGATTTTCGGTGACGGTGGGCATGCAAGCCGCTTGCCAGTTTTTGGGCGAACGCACCATCTACTTCCGCGGAAATCTTCGTGAGGTGCAGAAGTCGAATGACGCCTTCAAGGCATTCTATAAGGCTTTTTGGCCAAGTGGAGGCGGTGGAGGCAGTGTGCAAGGCGATGCCGACTATTATGAGGGCAACCACCTCGGTTCGTGGGATTTGGCTGCTCGCTATAGGCTTAGCGACGGCAGCACCGTAAGAGGCTATTTCCAGAAGCCATTTGAAGACGGTTCGGGCATAGGACTGCTCAACGGTTGGGATGGTGTGTATGGCATAGAATATAGGGCTCGCAAGAACGGATGGGTTACCGGTGCGCTGGTAGAATACCTCGATTTCACCAACCATAGCGGACCTATCCATTGGGCGCCAGGCGACTTTCCTGGCACTGCTATAAGCGACCAAGCCACTGGCTCGGACGACTATTATAACAACTACTTCTACAACGGCTATGCCAATCGCGGCATGGCTATAGGCACGCCGGTGCTGCTGTCGCCGATATATAATAGCGATGGCGTGATAAAGTTTCGCCATACACGCGTGCGAGGCTTCCATGCCGCCATTATGGGTGGCGTGACTCCGCGTCTCGACTATCGCGCCATGGTGATGCACCGCAAGTCGTGGGGTACGCCGTATGTGCCATTGCTTGCTACCGAGAGTGCCACATCGGCGATGATAGAGGGCGAATATCGCCTTGCAGCAGCGTTGCCATTGACCATCAAGGCGCAGGTGGCAATCGACCATGGATCGCTCACCGGCAATAGCTTGGGATGCCTGGTTTCGGTGGTTTATAGAGGTTCAATCAGCAAAATTACGGGAAGATGAAGACACTTACAACCAAGATATTGATGGCACTAATGCTGCTCGCCGTGGCGACATCGTGCACAACCAATAACGGCGACATTGGCGAATGGATGGGCCGCTGGAAACTCACATCGATAGAGTGCAACGGCTCGGCTGTGGACGATTATGAGGGCAATCTGTTCTTCGCATTCCAGAGCACCGTGTTCGAAGTGCGCAAGGTGGACGACTATTACGAGCACGACCAGAAATATGGCACTTGGAGCGACGACGGCAAAGGCACACTGGTGATTTCGTTCCCCGACGAGCGATATGTGCCCTTCGAGGTGCTGCATTTCTCGCAGGAACGCAATGTGCTGACCTACGATAAGGTTGATGCCAAAGGATTTGCGCTAACAGCCATTGCCTCCGACGGCAATACCTATACCTATCGCTTGGTGAAGTGGTAATGATGGCTTTCAGACGGCAACTTCAGACGAAGTGAATTTGCATACATCGTTTGTAAATACTAACTTTGCAGAAGTTTTTAGAATTAACGATATAATTAACAATAGAATAACTCACACGATGAACTTCGTAAAAGAACTTGAATGGCGTGGCATGATAAATAACATGATGCCAGGCACCGAAGAACAATTAGAGAAAGAACTAACATCGGCATATCTGGGCATCGACCCAACTGCCGATTCACTTCATATCGGACACCTTGTGGGCGTGATGATGCTCCGCCACTTCCAACGTGCCGGACACCGCCCAATAGCACTTATTGGCGGCGCTACTGGTATGATTGGCGACCCTTCGATGAAGTCGCAAGAGCGCGTGCTTATCGACGAAGAGACTCTTCGCCACAATCAGGAATGCATCAAGGCTCAGTTGGCTAAGTTCCTCGATTTCGATAGCGATGCTCCTAATGCAGCAGTGCTCGTTAACAACTACGACTGGATGAAGGGCTACGGCTTCCTTAACTTTATCCGCGACATCGGCAAGCATATCACCGTAAACTACATGATGGCTAAGGACTCTGTAAAGAAGCGCTTGGCAGCTAATGCCGACCACGGTATGTCGTTTACCGAATTCTCTTACCAGCTCCTTCAGGGCTACGATTTCTTGTATCTCTACAAGGAATACGGATGCCGTCTGCAGCTTGGCGGTAGCGACCAGTGGGGTAACATTACCACCGGTACCGAATTGATTCGCCGCGTGGCTGGTGGCGAGGCATTTGCTTTGACTTGCCCACTTATCACTAAGGCCGACGGCGGCAAGTTCGGCAAGACCGAGAGCGGAAACGTATGGCTCGACCCTAAGCGCACATCGCCTTACAAGTTCTATCAGTTCTGGCTCAATGTGAGCGACAGCGACGCCGAAAAGTATATCAAGATTTTCACTACTCTCTCGCAAGAAGAGATAGCTGCTTTGGTAGAAGAGCAGGCTAAGGATCCAGGCATGCGCCCATTGCAGAAGCGCCTTGCTAAGGAAATCACCACTATGGTGCATAGTGCCGAAGATTATGAGATGGCTGTTGAGGCATCGCAAATCCTCTTCTCAAACAAGGCTCAGGAAGTGCTTCACAAGATTGACGAAGATACATTGCTGTCGGTGTTTGAAGGTGTGCCACAGTTCGAAGTTGACAAGGCTCTCATCGAAGCCGGCGTTCCAGCCATCGAACTCTTGGCAGGTGCAACCACCGTATTTGCTTCGAAGGGCGAAATGCGCAAGTTGACCCAAGGCGGTGGCGTGTCGATCAACAAGGAAAAACTCGCCGATGCCAATGCGGTAATTAGCACCGAGCACCTGCTCAACGGTAAGTATATCCTTGCACAAAGAGGCAAGAAGAACTACTACTTGATTATTGCTAAGTAATAGCTGATTAGGCGCCAGAAGTGCCTCAGAATGCGGAGAAATGAAATATTTTTCAAAAAAATAGACGAAAAACTTGCAAAATCCGTTTTCTTGGCGTAACTTTGCATCGCAAAAGGGACGAAGAGTCCTGCTTGTTATAGATTGTCTTATGGTGTAATGGTAGCACTACAGTTTTTGGTTCTGTCTGTCTAGGTTCGAATCCTGGTAAGACAACTTAGAAAAAGCGTTGATGAATTTCATCAGCGCTTTTTCTTTTG
>CALZAF010000111.1 GCA_945612775.1 uncultured bacterium
CGCTTCGGCCTTCGTTCTTTCAGAACGCGCTTCGGTTTGCGCCAGCTGTTAGATCTGTGTGAGATTTTGGGAAGTGTGGTTATTACTTTGCAGCTTCGATTTTGGCGTTTAGTATGGCTTGTTTGTCGGCATCCCAGTATTTGCAGTCGAGTTCGAAGAAAGTAGATGTATAGGGCTTTGTGAGGTTAGTTTTGATGATAACCACTTCGAAGAGGTTGCTTACGTTGTCGAGTTTGGCGATGAGTTCTTCGTGGTCGATGCGAGTTACTCCAGAGCGCGACAAAACCTTGTCCATGTCGGCTTTCAGGCTGTCGATGCCGGGGCAGATGTCCTCGGTAAGGAACGTCAGCTCTTTGTCCTGATAGGTGTGGGCATAGACGTGATGAGAATTCTCAATCATCTGCGCAACGGTGCCGAGCACTTCGGTGTAGGGTTCGTCGGCGAAGAGAGTTGTGATGCCGTCTTTCGACTGCAACGGATAAGCCATATCGGTGATTACTATCCAGTTGCGGTGTCCCAATAGAGGAAGTTTTTCTTGAAGAACGGTTTGCCAGCTTGATGCTACGGGTGCCTGCTCGGCTATGGCCTGCTCTTGAGGCGAGCAGCTGTGAAATAGTAGCGGAGCAAATAGACATGATAGAGGAATTAACTTCTTCATAATTATTATAGTTTTAATGGTTTGTATTTAGTCTTGGTAGGACGGTAAAAATGGTTATGGCGATGCCGTGGAGATGAGTATAACAAATTTACGCCATTTATTTCATAAAACAAGCGCATTTGGGCTAATCCTTCGGGCAGATGGTGAAAAATTTGTTTATTCGGCATGATGCGGCGAGATGGTGTGGAAATGATGGTTAAAGTTTGTAAATAGCTGAATTTTAATTGTTTGATGCTGAGTATTACTAACTTCGAGGTAAGTAACCCACCCGATGGTTTCGTCTTTTATTTTTGATGATGCCGTGCTAATTTTGTGTCAGAAATATTAACGACAAACAATTTTTTTAAGTATGGAAAATAAAGAATTAAATGCCGGTTATTCATTGGTGAATGTGGGCGAGATTAGTGAGTTTGAGGGAAAGCATTTCGTGAAAGACGAAATCGGCTTATCGGGTATGGAACTGTCGTTGGGCAGCATGAAGCCAGGTGAGGAGACTCCGTTTGTGCATTACCATAAGCAGAATGAGGAGGTGTATGTGGTGATTAAAGGCGAGGGCGTGATGGCGCTCGATGGCGAAGAAGTGGCATTGAAGAGCGGTAGCGTGCTGCGCGTGTCGCCGAGCGTGCGTCGCTGTTTGCGATGCACAGGCAGTGAGGTGATGGTGTATCTCTGCGTTCAGGCTCGCGAAGGTTCGCTTGAGGGCTATACTATGACCGATGGCGTGATTGAAGCAAAGTAAGGTTTTGGAAGCCACAATTCGCAAGGCATATGCAATAAGTGACCCGAAATGGCCGTTTAATAAAATAAAAAGCGGACTATGATAAGCCACGAATTGCGAGATAAAATGTTTCCAGAGTGTCCTGTGCGCAATGTGCTGGCGCGAACAGGCGATAAATGGTCACTGTTGGTAATGCACGAATTGGCGCAGAGCGAGGTTTCTATGCGATTTGGCGAGCTGAATAAGAGTTTGCCCGATGTGTCGCAAAAGGTGCTTTCGCAGACGCTAAGGCGCTTGGAGGAAGACGGTTTTGTGACACGAACAGTGTATGCCGAGGTTCCGCCGCGTGTGGAATATGCCTTAACCGAGCGCGCTGAGTCGTTTATGAAAGCGTGCCAGCCTATGGTGGAGTGGGCAGTGGCTCATTTTGCAGAGATAATGGCATCGAGGAGGCAGTATCGCGGCGAATAGAGCTGGGGCTTGCGCGATATGATTTTCGCTGAGAACCGTAATATAGAAAGCGTAGCGCTACGATATTCAATAAATCGACAGAGGCGGTGCCGGGTGGCATCGCCTCTGTGCTGATATTGCGTGTGAATAGATGTGCTTATTTGCAACCGCCGCCGCAACCGCTGCAGCCGCCTTGATCGCTTGAGCCGCAACCACTGCAACCACCGCCACAGCAGCCCGATGGGTTGCGCTCCTCGGCAGTAGATTCGCGAACTTCGATTACTTCGCCTATATAGTGAACGCTTTCGCCAGCCAATGGGTGGTTGAAGTCCATCATCACTTGAGTGTCGGTGATGTTCACCACCACGCCTTGCACGCGGTGTCCGTCCTGAGTCATCATAGGGATAACGCTGTTAACCTTCACGTTTTCGTCGTCGAACTTGCCGTCGGGATCAGAGAAGATGGATTTCTCGAGCGACATAATCATTTCGGGGTTGATTTCGCCGAAAGCTTCGGCAGGAGCGAGCACGAAGTCGAACTTATCGCCCTTTTTGAGTCCGCGGATGCGGTTGGCGAAGCCTTCGATCATACCCTGTTCGATGCCGTAAACGAAACGGTCGGGGGCTTGCTCCTTGAACTCGTGCATGAGTTCTTCCTGGTTATTTCCATCGACGGTGAAAACCTTGTAGACAAGTTCCACGTATTGACCGAATTTTATTTCTTCCATATTATTCTAAGATGTGTTGTTAATGAGTAATCGTAAATAAAAAAATAATCTCGACGGCAAAGGTAGGCAATAAGTGCGAGATTATGAAACGGATATAAAAAAGAATGAGCAACCGAACCGAAGTTCTTATGTTGCTCATCTCCTCTCTCCACTGCGGTATGGACGGGACTCGAACCCGCGACCCCCTGCGTGACAGGCAGGTATTCTAACCAGCTGAACTACCACACCAGTTTTGATTTGCTATCGTTTGTTTCCCGATTGCGAGTGCAAAGTTACTAACAAATTTTGATTCTGCAATAGCTTTGGGCAAAAATTTTCAAAAAAAAGCGATTTTTTTGATTTTTCGCCTCGCTGCGGGGCATTTTCGGCTAATTTTCGTGGCTAAACATGCTTACCACCGATGCGATGATGGTGAAAGCGGTGATGCTTGCCATAGAAATAAATGTGATGATGTCGCGCACGGTGATTACATAGATATTGATGTTGCTGAGGTAATATGCCCAGCTTGCCACGAGGATAATGGCGGCAATGCAGACCGCAATGGCATACACCCACACAGGCTGCGAATTGCCTTTGTCGGGCAATCGGTTGAGCACCTTGCGTGTGAACCATGGGTTCTGCTCTACCTTAGGAGTTCGCTCCTTGAGCAGATTGGCAAATTCTATGTCTTCGGTTGAACGCTTCATAACGGTTTCAAAGTTAAATTAAAAATTTGATATTCTGAAATCTGGAATGTGAAATTATGTGATATCGGCGTTGAGAGGATCTGCCTAATGGGGGTCGAGCAGCTTCGCCATCTTGGCTTTTCCTCGCGAGATATGCGATTTGATAGTACCTTCAGGCATTCCGGTGATTTCGGCAATCTTTTTCATCGGCATATCGTTGATGAAGAAGAGAGATATTACTGTTCGCTCGTCGGTTGAGAGGTATTGCATAGCGGTGAACACATCCATGCGGGCGTCGTTGCCCTCCTCGTCACGGGTTAGCATGTCGGGCGGTTCAATTGGCTCTTCGGTGAGCACCTCTTTAGTGCGGCGTGCGTAGGTGTAGAATTCGTTGTAGGCAATACGGAAGAGCCAAGTTTTGAACTTCGAGAGTCCGCGGAACTGGCGGATATTTGCGTAAGCCTTGATGAAAGTCTCTTGAGCGAGGTCGTCGCAGAGCGCTTCGTCGCCAGCGGTAAGGTTGAGGAAGAAGTTGTGCAGAATGGGCTGATAGGCATCGACAAGACGGGCGAAAGCTCGTCGGTCGTCGCTCAGCACAATCTGAGATATTAGTTTCAATTCTTCTACCTTGCTTAGCATGGCTTGATGGTGAGTTATATGGTTTTTGGGTGATGGGTGAGTGTTGTAAAGGGGCCGTTCGGGCGCCTCGGTGGGGGCTAAAAGCGGCAGGTGATTGCCGCCTTTAGCCTGTGCTCGAGGGCACGCGATAGGTATATGCTGTTATCTGTTGTTATCGGCGTTATCATTGAATGGAGGAGGCGTTACGCTATCGTTGCTCGAAGGATTGCCGGCTGAGGCTTGAGCTTGCTGCTCTCTCCAAGCTGCTTGATCGGCGAGCCAGTTTTCGTAGTTGATGCGGCTACGTTGCTTGTAGTATTCGCTTCCTATCTTGGCGAGACCGATGATGGTAGGCACTAAACCGAGAATTGCGGGAGGAAGAGCATCGGCTGTGATGAAGAATAGCGTGATGGCAAAACCTACGAGAGTCCAGATAAATCCGCCTCGGAATGCGTCGATGTTATATTGTCCGGGTAAAGGACGAGGACCGGCTGGTGCCTGAGGCATGCCCGGCTGAGGGTTAGGCATTGCGCCCGGACGACCCATATTAGCAACGCCTGGAGCGCCGAAAGGTGCAGCGCCTGGGGCTCCTTGAGGCTGAGGACCGTAGTAAGGGTTCTGTGGCGCTTGCAGAGCAGGAGGGTTAGGCATAGGAGGCACCACAGGGTTAGGCGTCGGGTATTTGCCTGTAAATGACGATGGCAAATCGTAGCCGTTTTCGATAGCACGCTCCATAACGCGATATTTGTTTCGTCGGTTGAGGTAGAAGAATAGGAGGGCTGTCATAATGATAAGGAAAATGAAGAAGAACACTATGGAAGTGATGGTTGCTACTGTTCTTTGTTCTTGGCGGTTACGCTCAAGGTTCATTTTCCGTATTGCTATCTCGCGAGCGGTGTCCGAATCGTGGTTGTCATCATTGTCGATTTCGCTGGAGATTACTTCCTTGTTGAGAATCGACGACAGACTTTGCATAATGGTTTGAGCTCCGGCGATGCGAGTAGTGTCGCCATTTTCTACAATTTCGAGAGTATCGCCTTGCAGATTGATGCTCGTGTTTTCGGCGTAAGCGTTACTGCTCCAGAGTGCCGAAGAGACTGCTAAAATTAGCGTAAAAAGTGACTTTTTCATACCGATAAAATGTTTATTTTAATTTTTTGTTAATTGTCAATCGCATTTGTTGACCCGATTAGCTCGAGCGGCGGGTGGTGAGGCTCGTGGCTATCGGATTCACTTGTTAGACGCACGTCGATGCCGAAAAAGTTGCACCGCAAAGAAAAATTTTTGCGTTGTACGATTTGGATATGGGTTAAGCGTCAGATTGCTAATGGTTTATGCCCGAATATTTTTTGTGAAAAAATAATTAATGTATGGTTTTCTTATTTGGTGAGGTCGATGGCGAGTCCTTCGTTGGCCAACACCACGCGGCCAGCGAACTCCTGTTCGGCTTCGGTTTTAAACACCTCGTCGTTTGAATAGCGTTTTGAAAAATGCCCCAATATTAGGTTTTGAGCCCCGGCCTGGCTTGCAATCAGAGCGGCTTGGCGCGCGGTGGCGTGACCGCGTTCGCCGGCGAGGGCGGCATACTGGTCGGTGTAGGTAGCCTCGTGATACATCCAAGTGGGCCTTTGCACACATTCGGCTATGCGAGGATAGAATGCAGTGTCGCTGCAGTAGGCATAGCTGATGCTCGGGTCGGCGTCGGAGGTAAGCACCTTGTTGGGGATAGTCTGCAGGTCGGGCGTAACGAAGTCGGCGCCATGGCGCAGGTCGTTATAGAAATAGAAAGGCACCTCGTGAAATCGAGCCATATCGGATTTGATGTGGCGCAATTTAGGCTTTTCGCGGAAGAAGAATCCAGTGGTAGGCACCCGGTGCTTCAGCGGGAACGTCTCCACCGTTATGGCATCGTCCTCATATATAACGGCTTGCTGGCGGCCTATGATGTTGAATTCAATCTGATAGCTGCCGTCGGCGAGGAAAAAATCGAGAAAAGGGCGGAACACCTTAGCGCCCTCAGCGCTGATGTGAATGGTGAGCGGTCCGGTGCGTTGGTGCAAGTCGAGAGTTGCCAGCAGTCCCGGCAAACCGAAGCAATGGTCGCCGTGCAGGTGGCTAATGAAAATGTGGTTGAGTCGCTGCATTTTAAGGCGCTGGCGAGCAAAGGCAAGTTGCGCAGCCTCGCCGCAATCTATCATAAATAGGTTGTCGCGAATGTTAAGCACCTGGCACGAAGGCATGTGTCGGAACGAAGTGGTGGCTGAGCCGCAGCCTAATATATGAAGGTCGAATTTGTCCATAGGATAAAGTATCTCTCTGCGACAACAAATATAAGTAAAGTGCCGTAAAACTGCAAAACAAGAGGCGTAGAAAATCACATTTAACAAATGATTAGTTAATTTATAAATCATTTTACCCTAAAATTTTGGTAGAACAAAAATGCTTTGTACCTTAGCATCAAGTTTTTTCATAGGATTAGATTTTTAAGGTTTAGGGTGTGTGGTTGTTGTGAAACAGCCGCACATTTTTTTCGCATCATAGCCCCCGTATTAAGGCGGCACTGATTTTTGCGCGGATGGTTTTTGGGGGGATTTCACACGGATGATTTTTTTGGGGCACGCGGATGTGAGTTTTTTATCTCACACAGATCTAACAGATAGTGACTTAGGCGGGTGATTATCAGCATCTCGTACCTTTGCAAAAGAAAATATAAATATATAATTTTGTTAAATTATCATGAGCGTCGCATCCTACTGTGAAACAGGGAGTCTCTTGAGAAAAGGTTTACTTTATCTCCTTCGGAGATTATGTCGCAGTAGGTTGCTTTTTTGATTTCCGATAGTATCGAATAAATACCTGAAATGGTATATTAACTGTCACGAGGTAGAAAGAAGAAAAGCTTATGGCGTTCGAAATATAACATTAAAATTGTTTTAACATGACTTTAGGAATTGATGTTTCCAAGAGCAGCCTGGATTGCTGCTTGAAAGGCGTAAACCCCAATGGGATACTGGTAACAAAGGCTACAAAGAAGTTTAAGAACGATGAAAATGGTTTTCGAAGCATGAATGAATGGTTAAAAGGGAAATCAAAAGGAGGGAAAGCCATTTTGTGTGTAATGGAAGCTACCGGAACATACCATGAAGAGGTATTGTATTATTTGTATGAACATAAATACGATTGCGTATTGGTGTTGCCCAATAAGATTTTTCATTATGCAAAAAGCCTAAATAAAAAGGCAAAAACAGACAAAATAGATGCGGAATTAATAGCGGATTACGGGGCCAAAAATGCATCAGAGCTATCTTTGTGGTTTCCGGTCACTAAAAACATAAAACGCATAAAGGAATTTAGCAGAAGTATTGAGGATGTCAATGCCCAATTGGTGGAAAACAAGAATTATTTGCATGCACTCAGGATTGCCCATGACACAAATCCCAAAATCATAAAGCTCTATGAAAATTTGATTGAGAAATTAGAGAAAATGAAGCAGGAACTTGAAAGGAGCCTCGATAAAGAAATCGAAACAGATCCAGAAATGAAGCGAATGACAGAAGAGCCGGCAAAGATTAAGGGATTGACCGTAAGATCCGTAGCCAGAGTGTTGGCAGAAGTGAATTGTTTCCTCTCTACCACAAGCATAAGAAAAGCCATTAGTTACGCAGGGTTAGATATTGTCGTCAAACAATCCGGGGCAAATAGTTTCACGTCGTCCATATCAAAAAGAGGAAATAAGCACTTGCGCAATATCTTATTTATGAGTGCCTTATCCTCTTCTATTTACGACGAACGCAATAAGAACCTCCGACAAAGATTACTTGATCGCGGACATAAGCCTATTGAGTGTATAGTATCTGTGATGAGAAAATTACTAAGTATTATATTTGTCTTGACGAAATACAACAGGAAATACATTCCTGACTATAATTGGCACAAAGCAAATAATACTACAATTTAGCGAATGGAAAAACATTGGATATGTAGGAGCCATTTCTTCTTTAGTCAAGACAGGCTCTTATATGGAAAAAGGAGGGGAACCCCCTCCCAGTAGATAGATATTGGCGTATGTTATCGCCATTCTTCTTTAGTCGATACAAATTTAGTGTTTTTCTATCTGAAAATAACAATTTTTTACAAAAATAATTTGAAAAATAACATAGTATCTCCGAAGCTGATTTGGCTTGGTGGCCATGGTTACACCACACCGGTCGCTGCCGCTCCCTTTGTGTGGTGCTAACC
>CALZAF010000112.1 GCA_945612775.1 uncultured bacterium
GTGAGAGTCTCGGGTATGCGGTTGCGCTCATCGTTGATGGTACGCCACAGCAAATCCTTGAGTTCGATAAGTCCGGTGCCAGCCACCGACGAGATAAACACGGTGTCGATGCCTTCAGGCACTTCATTGCGCATTTCAGCCATTAGTTCATCGTCGAGCATATCGCACTTGGTGATGGCGAGCACGCGAGGTTTATCCACGAGGTCGGGATTGAATTTCTCGAGTTCGCCGCAGAGCACCTGATAGTCGGCACGAATATCGTTGGTGTCGGCTGGAATCATAAATAGCAGTACGGCGTTGCGCTCGATGTGGCGCAAGAATCGCAATCCCAAGCCTTTACCCTCGCTTGCGCCCTCGATGATGCCGGGGATGTCGGCCATCACAAACGACTGCGAGTCGCGGTAGCTCACGATGCCGAGGTTGGGCTCGAGAGTGGTGAAAGGGTAGTTGGCGATTTTAGGTTTTGCAGCCGAAATCGACGAGAGCAAGGTAGATTTGCCCGCGTTAGGGAATCCCACGAGGCCCACATCGGCAAGCAGTTTCAGCTCCATAATCACTTCGCGCTCCTGGCGAGGTTCGCCCGGCTGAGCGTAGCGAGGAGTGCGGTTAGTGGCACTTTTGAAGTTCCAGTTGCCCAGGCCGCCTCTGCCGCCCTTGAGCAGCACCACTTCCTGACCATCGTCGGTAACATCGCAGATAAATCGGCCCGATTCGGCGTCGAACACGGCAGTACCGCAAGGCACTTCGATGATTCGGTCCTCGCCCTTCTTGCCGAAGCTGCGACATTCGCCGCCCGGCATGCCGTCGGTGGCGAAGATGTGGCGTTGATACTTCAGGTGGAGCAGAGTCCATAGGTTGCGGTTGCCGCGAAGAATGACGCTGCCGCCATCACCGCCGTCGCCGCCGTCAGGACCGCCTTTAGGCACATATTTGGCGCGATGAAGGTGCGCCGAACCAGCACCGCCTTTACCAGAGCGGCATAGTATCTTAACGTAGTCAATAAAATTCGATTCTGCCATTGTCTTGTATCCTTTTGTTGGTTAATAAAATATATGATGATGGTGGTGCTTTCGTTATTTTTATTTCATACTCAATTCGGATGGCAAAGTTACTGAAAATATGTATTATAACAAAATGAGAGTAGAGGATATTTCGAAATATTCAGAAAATACTTTGCGAATTGCTTGGAAATTTCGCGGCGAATATATATATTTGCAATAAAATTGGCACGGTAATTGCAGTAGTGTGCTACAAGTCGCTAATTTTTAGAAGTATAATTGATAAGTTCACCGAAAGATAAAGGATAATTAGTATGGAAAATATGAGAAATTCACAAGCGCAGACTCAAAATCAGGAACATGTTCAGGTGATGGTGGCAATCCCCACCAACATTGCTATTGGCGAGAGCCTTGCGAAGAGCGACGACGAATTGATAAAGGAAATCAATGAGGAGTTGGAAATGAATCCTGCCCTTGAAAAGAAGGACGACGTGGATTCTGCCACCGACAGCGATTCCGACAGCACCGACGGCGAGTCGGGCACCGAATACGACGGCGAGGGCAAAGACGACTATAAAGATTCGTACGACGAAGAAGATCGCGACCCATATGCTGGAGGCAATAGCGGTTCGGACTCGAATTACGACGACCCCGACGACGTTCAAGACCGCTACTATGACGGTGAAGGCGGCGCGGCGGCGTCGAGCGACTACGGCTGGGTGAGTGGTGAAGAGACCCTCTCGGAGCATCTGGAGGGTCAATTGATGCAGTTCGATTTCACTCCCACACAAGAAACCATTGCCCACTATGTGATAGGTTCGTTAGATCCAGCGGGCCGATTGCCAGTATCCAATTATCAGTTGCAGACCAGTTTGCTTCGAGACGAAGACCTCGAAGTGAGCGAGGAAGATATAGAACATGTGGTGAACAAGATAAAGACCCTCGACCCCATAGGCGTGGGGGCAAGGGATTTGCGCGAGTGCCTGCTGCTGCAGCTTGGCGTGTTGAGCAGAGCCAAGGGTGGACTATACACAAAGGCATACGACATGGTAGATCGCTATTTAGAAGACTTGGCGAAGAAGAAATTCGAGAGGATAATGCGTTCGCTAAAGATTGACGAAACCGAAATGGATAAAGTGCACAAGATTATTCAGCGCCTTGACCCCAAACCGGGTTTGCAGTACTCAAGTGGTGCGCTTGCTACGGCTTCGAATATCGTGAAAGCCGACATAAAGGTGACATACGACGAAGAGAACGATTCGATAGTAATCGAGTCGCTCAACCGCATTCCTGCGCTGCAAGTGTCGGAGTCGTATCGACTTGTGAGCCAATCGAAAGCAGCCAGCGCATCGGAGAAGCAAGTGAAGAAGGTGGCGACCGACTATCTGTCGCGCGCCACGAAGTTTATGGAGATTATTCGCAATCGCCAAACCATACTAATGAAGGTGGTGAGAGCCATTGCCATGCATCAGATAAAGTATTTCAAGAGCCTCGACGAATGTGATTTGGCTCCGTTGAAGCTCAGAGAGATAGCAGCCGAGGTGGGCGTTGACGTGTCGATGGTGTCGCGTGCCACCAAGGACCGATATATCGAGACCGAAAACGGGTGCGTGCCGTTGAAATTGTTCTTCTCCGAAGGTCTATCAACCACTACCGAGGGCGAAGACGCATCGCAGCGCCGCCTGGTGAAGGAGATAGAGAAGATAATAGCCGGCGAAGACCCCACCAAGCCGCTCACCGACGAAAAGATTACCAAGATTCTTAAAGAGAAAGGTTTTAAGATAGAACGCCGCACGGTGGCAAAATACCGCGAGACCTTCTTGAAATTGCCAGTGGCGAGCAAGCGCCGCCGTCTGGTGCTGGCATAGTCATGCCGCTAACCACGATATAACATCGGCGACTCGCTTCGATAGAGAGGCAAGTCGCCGATGAGCATATAGAGGCGGCGCGTCTATTCATAAATTTCGCTAAAATATTGCAGTTTTCGGCAAAGAGAATTAACTTTGCCATATATAGTGCGCCGAGGGCAATAAAGCCTCCGGGGCGAAGCGCTTGGAGTGACAGAAGAGCAAAAGAATAACAATAATTATTAACCTACGACAAAATCGAGAACAAGACAATGAAGATTATCGAAGCCCTTGCCCGATTTCTCTCATCGATGATGAGTCCGCTGCTGACGCCCACCTACGGCGTGTTTTTGGCGTTATGGGTGTCGGTGTTGTGCTACATACCCTTCGGCACACGCCTGATGGTGCTCATAGTGGTGGCTGGCATCACCTGCCTGTTGCCGATGATTTTCATTGCGCTGCTTCACAACGCCAAGATAATCACCGACAAACGCCTGGTGAATCACCGCGAACGCTGGTTGCCCTACATTTTCACGTTAGCTTGCTATGTGGCGGCTGTGTTCTATCTGCGCCATGTTCACTGCCCGATGTGGCTTGTGGCAATGATGTGGGGAGGAGTGCTTACGGTGGCTGTGTCGGGCATAATCACCATCTGGTGGAAGCTTAGTGCGCACGCAGCAGGCGTGGCAGGATTGCTTGCCATGCTTATGGGCATACATTCGCTCGGAATGGGCGCATTTAGCCTGTTTACCACCATCTGCGTGATGATATTGCTGTGCGGAGCAGTGTGCACCTCGCGAATGATACTTGGCCGGCACAATTTCACCCAGATATTGGCAGGATTTGTCACCGGCTATGTGTGCGTAACGCTGATGATAAAGATTCTGGCATAACCGAGACAGCTGATGTGGCTGAGGGAGGCTTTTTGCCGACGAATAGCAGCTCCGAGCGCACGATTTTGGAAGAAATTATTCAAACCTAACATAAAAGAGAAAAAATTCAGATAAAGATGAAACCATTGGTAAGTGTAATTATGGGAAGCACCAGCGACCTGCCCATTATGGAAAAGGCGCTCGGACTGCTCGAGGAGATGGAAATACCGTTCGAAGTGCTTGCACTGAGCGCACATCGCACTCCAGCCGAGGTAGAGGAGTTTGCCCGCGGCGCTAAGGACCGCGGCGTGAAGGTGATAATAGCAGCAGCAGGCATGGCAGCCCACCTGCCAGGTGTGATAGCTGCAATGACGCCGCTGCCAGTGATAGGCGTGCCTATCAAGAGCACCATCGAAGGCTTAGACGCACTGCTTGCCATCGTTCAGATGCCTCCTGGAATACCAGTGGCTACCGTAGGCATCAATGCCGCGCTCAATGCCGCAATCCTTGCCACACAGATCTTGTCGCTCAGCGACGAACGATTGGCTGAGAAATCCCAAGCCTACAAGGCAGCCCTTGCCGGCAAGATAGTTAAGGCTAATGCCGACCTCAAGGAATTGAAATATAAGTTCAAAACCAACTAATAAATAGAATTGCGGGGCTTAACGCCCTGCTTTTTTCACGCATAGCGATAGATTCGCGGCATGGCGCTTGCCGGCCGATGCCTCAGAGTGCCAGATATTTTTCAGAACAATCAAAACATTAAGTGAGACGATGATAAACTACGTTCGCAGAAAGACCACAGCGGTGAAGATAAAGAACCTGATGATGGGTTCGGACTATCCAGTAAGGGTGCAGTCGATGACATCTACCAGCACCAACGACATAGAGGGCAGCGTGGCACAATGCCGCCGCATAGCCGATGCCGGAGCCGACCTTGTGCGACTCACTGCTCAAGGTGTGCGCGAGGCCGACAACATAGGCGTGATACGCCAGCACCTTATCGATGAGGGCTACGATGTGCCATTGGTGGCTGATATCCACTTCAATCCCAAGGCAGCATTCGAGGCAGCGCAAAAGACCGACAAGGTGCGCATCAATCCCGGCAACTTTGTTGACGTGGCGCGAACATTCAAGAAACTCACTTTCACCGACGAAGAATATGCCCGCGAGATAGAGAAAATATCCGAAGCGCTGATACCATTCATAGCCATTTGCCGCGAACACGGCACTGCAGTGCGTCTCGGCGTGAACCACGGTTCGCTCAGCGACCGCATCATGAGCCGTTATGGCGACACTCCAGCCGGAATGGTGGAGAGCGTGATGGAATTTCTCCGCGTGATGGTGGCGCAGAACTTCTTCGACGTGGTGATATCGATAAAAGCCTCTAACACAGTGGTTATGGTGGAAACCGTGCGCCGCTTGGTGGAGGCGATGAATGCCGAGGATATGCACTTCCCGCTGCACTTGGGCGTTACCGAGGCCGGCGATGGCGAGGATGGCCGCATAAAGAGCGCTGTGGGCATTGGCACACTGCTCGCCGAGGGCATAGGCGACACCATTCGCGTGTCGCTCAGCGAAGACCCCGAACTCGAGGTGCCTGTGGCGCAAAAATTGGTGCAATATATCACCAGCCGAGCCGGTCATAGCCACATCGACGGCTGCGAAAGCGTGGGCTACAATCATCTGCAACCACAACGCCGACTATCTCGCACCGTGAATCAAAACATTGGCGGAAAATGCCTGCCTGTGACTGTGGCTTCGTGCCTGCCTGATGACGTTAAGGGCGACCTTCGCCCCGACTTCTATTACGCTGCTGATGGCATCTCTACTGCCGATGGCAACCGCTACATAGTGCCGGCTGCGCAATATAAAGCAGTGGAAGGCACTTATCCGATGTTCGACATCGCCGATGTAGAAGCCGCAGCTAAGTGCGACGCGCCGATGGTGTGGGTTGAGGCGAGCGCCGATACTCCTATCCAGAGCCTCGAACCGCTGCGCGCGATGGCTAACGCCGTGCTTGTGATTACTCCAGCCAATGTAAATGTGCCGGGCAGTCTTCAGGCTATGCTTCATGCACTGATCACTGCCGGAATAGATGTGCCGGTGGTGGCACGATGCAGCTACGACGACGCCGACACCGAATGGCTTCAGGTGAAATCGGGCGCCGACTTCGGCACGCTGCTGCTCAACGGCTTCCGCGACGGAATTTGGCTCGAAGCGCCTAACTATGCCGACGCTGACCGCATAGTGCGCTGCGAATATGGCATACTGCAAGCCGCTCGTCTGCGCATGAGCAAGACCGAATTTATCTCTTGCCCAAGTTGCGGCCGCACCCTCTTCGACCTCCAAACCACCGTTCAGCAGGTCAAGGCTGCCACATCGCACCTCAGCCACCTAAAAATAGGCATCATGGGCTGCATAGTTAACGGTCCCGGCGAGATGGCAGATGCCGACTACGGCTATGTGGGCGCTGCTGTGGGCAAAATCAGCCTATATAAAGGCAAAGAATGTATTGAGAAAAATATACCGCAAGAAGAGGCTATACCCCGCCTGATAGCGCTCATCAAGGCTAACGGCGATTGGGTAGAACCTAAGAAATAATTGTAACCCTCATTAAAGCACTATGAAAGCGATATTCAGAAAGGCAGCATTGGCACTAATGGGCGCCTGTGCAGTGAGTTTTACGGCTAATGCAGTGGATTTCAACACCGATTGGGCGCAATTTCGCCGTTATGCCGAGGCAAATGCGGCACTTGCCGTAGCCCCCGACGTGGTGTTTATGGGCAACAGCATCACCGACTTCTGGCCCGGTAAAATGCCAGAATTTTGGGCGGCGCACCCGGGTTTTGTGGGGCGCGGCATCAGCGGACAGACTTCGAGCGAGATGCTTGTGCGATTCCGTCAGGACGTAATAAATCTGCACCCAAAGGTGGTGGTGATATTGGCGGGAATCAACGACATAGCCCATAACAACGGCGCCATATCGCTTGAAAATGTGCTGGGCAATATCCAATCGATGGTGGAACTTGCGCGAGCAAATAAGATAAAAGTGGCACTATGTTCGGTGCTTCCATGCGACCGTTTCGCGTGGCGCCCGGAAGTGCAGCCAGCGCCACTTGTGCGCCGGCTCAATGCCATGATTAAGGCATACGTCGAAGCGAAAAAGGATAAAAACCTGATTTACGTTGATTATTATTCGGCAATGGCAGACGAAAACGGCGGCCTCCCCGCCGCACTATCGACCGACGGCTGCCACCCCGACCCCGCCGGCTACGAAATCATGCAAATGGTAATAACCACATCCCTCCACCCCTGGCTGAAGTAGGAGCGAGGGAAAGAAAGGGAATAAGGCCTTTGTGTTTAGATGCGCCTTATTAGAACTAATTGTGTAATTGAAATACTTTTACGGATAAAATGCCATTAATATCTATTCTGTGTAAACCTTTTTTAGCGAGAATGTTGATAAATACTCTTCTTGTAAAGCACCAATCTCACTAAGAAGTTTTGCTGAAAATTGATTTGAATCGCGGAATTCAGATTTCATTCGGGAAAGAATACAAAAACCTGTATTTGCGTATTGCTCAACCAAATCGAAAACGGCATCCATATCAAGAATCATATCGATATCTCTGGTATTCAATATGACTTTGTCATAATATATTGACTTGTACATAAAGAAGTATGGCTTCACGTCTTCATTTGATGTTCTAATAAGACCTTTAGATGAAGTCAACTTTGTTGGTTCTCCTTTCGAAAGGCCTAAGGCAAGAGCAAAGTTAAATAAATCAGTTCGTGATGCTTTTTCGTTTGACAATAAGAAGAAATCGCTTTTGTCCAAGTCTTTAATTATGCCTTCTAGATGCTCGTTTGATACATTTATTGTAGATTTCATTGTTGCTTACTATTAATTACTGTTTTATTGTCAACCAAATTTAAAGAATGAAAAGAATTATAATGCTTTGCCAAAATTGATTGTACATTGGCATCATATTCAGTTGGTGTAAAAGCAAGAATAACCTGTTTCTCTTTTGCAATTTCTAATAAAGTATTCATGAAATTTGTACGGTTCTCTTTACCTACACGCCCCAGAGGAGTATCAATAAATAGTAGCGCATCATGTTTTGAGACATTTTGTAGCGCTAGAGTGAATGACAATG
>CALZAF010000113.1 GCA_945612775.1 uncultured bacterium
GCCCCACTGGTGTTTGAGACCAGCGCGTCTACCTATTCCGCCATCTGGGCCTTTTGCGTGTGCAAAGTTAATTGTTTTTTTTCAATTAACAACTATCTTAGGCACTTTTTTTCAAAATTCTTTCAAAACATGCGGTTAATTGGTGTTTGTAGCGAACTAAAATGCCAGTTCATCAACCGTATTGCCGGAGCAATCGGTTATGCGCCAATGTGTGATATTTCGCGCCTGCGATGTGATTGACACGCCGCATTTGGTGACATTTCTGCCATCGGAATGATATGGTATGGCATAACCTTTGCCGTCGATTTGGTCCAATGCGCTCTCCACGTTGCCATCAACCTTCAGTTCGAGCACGAAAATGTCGCTCACCGTCTTGATTACCACATCAGCCCTGCCGAGTATGCTCTTTACCTCGGTATCTACTACGGAATTTAGCATCGAGAATGCCATATAAAACAGCAACTTATAGAATGACTCGCGACGTTCCTTGTCGGCCCATTCTTCCTTTGTGATAATGTCGTAAGGTATCTTGCCGATATACGAGCGCAACGCCATCAACGCACCCGACAGATTGCCTTCTAACACCGAAGATGCCATTTCGCGAATCAAGTTGTTGCCGTCGGCTACCGACCGCTTTAATATCAGCGGCATTAGTCCGCTTATCATACCGCTTCGAACCTCAAGGTTGGGGAAATGCAGCGTATAGGTTTTGAGAATCCTATTATAGGAATCGATGGTGAGGTACCCGCTCTGATAGAGTAGCGGCATGGGCGTTGGCGCGCCCTCGCATGGGATATTAAACTCATCCTCGCCCACCATTACCCCATCGTATTCAAGAACGTTGCTAATCGGATAATGCTTAAGATGGTCAATCAACGATGTCATTGTCCCCGACTCAAACCAATAATGCCTTATATCTTTATCATTCAGCGCATTGAGCAGACTAAAAGGAGCATATATATCTTTGCTCTTAGCTGAAAAATGATAGCCATCATAGTTCTTTTTAAGCGAGTCGTAAGCTTCTTCGGTGGTGATGCTAAGATTTTCAGCATATTCCTCTATGCATGGACGCAACACAGTGTCGAGTTCATCCTGAGTAATACCGCAGATGCCCGAATAATCGTCAAGCATCGATATCTGCTTCAGATTGTTAAGTTCAGAGAATATGCTGAGTTGCGAAAACTTGGTCACACCTGTGATAAAGACAAACTTTAGATATGCGCCTTCATCCTTGAGCACCTGATAAAATTCGCGAAGCATATTTCGCATATCCTCCATCTGCGCTGTGGAGTAAAGTAAGCGCATTATCGCTGAATCATATTCGTCGATTATCACCACCACTTTCTCGCCTGTCTGCTCGTATGCTCGATGAATTAAACCTCGAAATCGTTGCCCCGGTGTTTCGTCTAAAACATTACGCCCATATCGGCTTTCGTAGTCACTTATCAGCGACTCAAGCTTTACCCTTGCCTGAGGTACAGTGACATTCTTCAATCCACTCATTATGAAATGAAAAACAGGGTGTTTAGTCCAATCCTTCTCGAGTTGCATTATCTTCAGTCCCTCAAAAAGATTCTTCTGACCTTGGAAATAAGCCTTTAAGGTATTGCACAGCAGCGACTTGCCAAAACGCCGCGGTCTGGCAAGAAACACATACTGATATTTCTTTACGTTAACAAGGTCGTAGATATAACCTGTCTTGTCAACGTACACCTTACCTTCTTCGCGTATTCGCTGAAACTGGTCGGTATCTACTGGATAAATGAACTTACTCATCGTTGGCCGTGATTCAATTATGATTTGCTAAGATAATAATTTTAGAGAATATATTCGGAATTTGCTCACCTTTTATCTAAAGTTTAACAATTATTTGCCTCGATATGGGTATTGGCGTTAACTACTTCCGATGCTGCAAATTCTCTTTGTGAGGGAGTTATGTTATATGTTCTCGATTTAACATCAGAAAAACAAGCCCCAAAGCCATGAAATGATTTCCCAAGCAAGCATAATAACTACTACCACTATCATCAGAGCCACTTTAAGCAGCCACAACACGAAGCCCACAACCCACTCCACAAGTAGGCTTCCGCCCAGAGCTACTATCAGATCGGCTACCACAAGCGCTAATGCACTAAGCAGGGTGAACGAAACAAATCCCCACAACACTCCTATGGTGTTGAGTTTGGTAGTAGCATAGTAGAGTTTGGGCCATAGCGGGAGCTTGCAGCGCAAATACACAAGCCACATAATCACAATCGACAGTAGAGTCATCGACATAGGATAGTAGTCGTAGCCCATAGTGTTAGGGTCGTTGGCATGCGCCATAAACTTCAGCACTGGATTGTAAACATCGTAGAAATGATAGATGCACGGCACGCCGAAGAACAGAATTAAGATGAATGCAATGGCGGCACCCATCTCGTGCAGGTGCGTCATCTTGCGCTTGGCTATGGCAAGAAGCCATGAGGCTCGTGATCGTGTGCCATAGACGTTCATATCGCTGGCAATGTTAGAATGATGCCATGCCTGCGGGAACATGCGTCGGCTCATATATCGCTCGGTGTTGTCCATCACCACCTCTGCATGCTCGCTGATGGGCGATATTTTGCCCGGGTGGAACTCGCCATCGAGCAGCACTCCTTGATAAGACGAGCCGCCGTAGGAGTATTCGAAGTAGTAGGCGTCGAGGCGCGTGATGGTGAGATGTTGATAGATGATTGATTTTCCGCTTTTGGCCTCGGCTGTAAGCATTTTGTCGAGAAAACCTCCCATCTGTTGGTTGAGCTCGGTGAGTTTATGGCTCGTGATTTTGCCTTTAGAGTTCGTCTCGCTATACACTTCGTAGCCTTTATATCGGGAATGAATATCAGCAAACTCGCCGCTGCTGAACATCGAAGTGTCGGAAACGTAATTGGTGTTGTGGCTGTAAGAGAATTCTTGCATCACGGCTCGATAGCTAATCATTCGTTTTTGTCCAGCGCAGGTGTGGCAGGTCACTCTGCCATCGCCGCCGCATTTGCTGCAAGTCACTCTGCCTCTGCCACCGCATATGCTGCAAGTGAACGAACCTCTGCCATTGCAGCTGGTGCATATTCTGCGTCCTTGGCCGCCGCAACTGCTGCACGCCACTGTCTCGCGTATGGTCACAAGTTCGGTGACGTTTCCACGATAACGAGTTTCTTGACGCGTACGGCTTACCCTTCCTGATCCACTGCATGAGTAACAATGGCTCGAGCCTTTTCCTTTGCAACTCGAACAATCCGTTGTGCCGCGGCCGCCACAACTCGTACATGTCACTCTGCCGTCGCCGCCGCAAGTGCCGCAAGTCACTTTGCCGCTTCCCGAGCAGGTGGGGCAAGTGTAGATTTGCTCAGTGTCTTGTATGACGTGCTTATGCGTTACATTGGTCAGCGTATCCGGTGCAGCGCAGAGATTGAGGTCCCAAGCCGGCTTGTCGGGCACATAGTGTCCGGCTGTGCCGCGATATGGCTCGTTGAAGTCAGCCTTCCATCGGCTCTCGTATTGCGTATCGACTTTCAGAGTAAACATCGGTCGAAGCGACACATGGCTGATGTTAATATCGTCGCCAAGTGAGGTAAGCGGATTGTTAGGTATGCCCTCGGCATAGGTGTTAACAGCTTGGCGTATGCGGGTTTCCATCGCCTTATCGAGCGATACGGCATAGCGGGGTTTTAAATCTTCTTTTGTTGCCATATGTCAGTCCTCCTCGTTATCGTCGTCGAATGGTGAGCGAATAAACACTTTGTAAATCTTCATTATCAAGAATATCAGCAGCACAAGAGCCGATATCACTATAATCAGGCTCGAGCCGAAAAGCGATTCGGCAGAATCCACTTCCATCTTACGGTTGATGTAGGATTCTCGAACGTCGCTGCTATAGCTCTCTTTTATCGAATCGGCAAGTTCTGGGCGAGCCAATGCCAGCGAATCGGTGGCAACAAGGCTATCGGGTGCCTCGAAATAGTATTTCACATAACTTCTGATGGTGGTAAATGGGTTCACTTTGAAGATTTTCACTTCGGGCTTTTTAAACGCAATGCGCGTTACGCTGTCAACTTCGAGAGCATCCACCGAGTCGGCAGCTACTGTGTCGATTACAGAGGTTCGCCAATTGATGTACCCTACTGTAACCGAATGATTTTCGCGCTTTCCACCTCCACATGCAGTGAGTGCAAGCACAAGCAGCATTACTATTGGCATCAATGTTGGTTTCATATACTTCGGCCAAATTTTTATGGTGATTAATTCTTAAGTGCAATCGTTTTGCTCAAAAAGCAGTAGTTTTCACAAAGTTAAGTATAAAATCATAAATGGCAACTATTTTGAGATGGCATTTGGCCCTGACTGCGTCCGAAAACTAAAAATCTCTCCGACAACCCGCAAGTTATCGGAGAGACCGTTGGAGAGAAGGTGAGCACAAAAAGCCGTTATTTATTGTTGTTTAAGATATTCGGTATAGAGTCGGTGCAGCTCATCGGGGGAGATGCCTATGGTGGCCATTCGGCTGAACATCTGATGCAGTTCGTCGCCGAGGATTTGCTCGCGGCGCATGTCGGTGATTATCCGCTCGGCGCCTTCAGCCACGAAGAATCCCAGACCTCGCTTATTGTAGATTATACCGCTCTGCTGCAGATAGTCGTAGCTGCGAGCCACGGTGTTGGCGTTAACTTCTACCGATGCGGCAAATTCTCTTACCGAGGGTATGCGCTGGTCGGTTTGATACACCCCAGCCAAGACTTCATCGCAGATGTGCTCGGCTATTTGCAAATATATGGGTTTGTTGTCCTTAAAATTCATAGTAATAATTCGAATTAATTGGTGGATGAGAGAAAGACGGGAATTAATGTATCACTTGCTTCTTGACGAATGTAATGTATGATGCCACGAACGTTACCACTGCGATTACCGACAGCGCCACTGCCAGAGAAATCAAGAAACCGCGTGTGTCTATAACCCCAAATGGGTCGAAATCCATAGCTTCGGTGATGCCTGACACTATCAACGCTCCGATTCCTAATACTATCTGCACAGCATAGGTTGCCACGTAGGTCTTGATGAACGAATACTTAGGCCAGAGTGCTGCACCGAGGCTAAATATGCCTACGCTGCAAAATGCGCCTGCCGCAAACACTGCCATAAGCAGATTGAGTGTGATGCCCACAGCCTCTAAATTAGCAAAAACCATTGCCGATACGCCGCCGGGCTTGAATGAGAAGTGATTGATATATCTATCCACGGCATAAGCGCCGCCAGTAGCTCCAGGCTCCCACAACAGCGGTGCCACCACCATTCTGATGCCTTCAGCCAATATCACGCAGCACACAAACATCACCGCGAAGCAAATGATATGCACAAACACCTGCTCGAGGTATTTCTCGGTGCTCGTGGCTGGAAGGGTGAATAGCGATATGCGGCCTTGCTTGGTGCGCATGGGCGCAAACATCAAAGATGCTGCTATACACACACCGAAAACAAAAATATTGTAGATAGGAAAGGTGGCAAAGAACTGGCCGCCCTCCTCTGGCAAGCTCATCATTGGGGTGAAAAGCACCATAAGTGTTGCCAAGCCGAATAGCAGCGATGCTGCGCCTATGGCATAGAGGCGAATGTTTTCTGCGATGTCCTTTTTCAATAAAAGGGTAAATCTCGATATGCTGAATATATTGTTCATAGTTGGAAATATTATTGTAGTTTACGATAAATGTTTCTTGCTGATATTTCTCATCGTGAGGGTTATTGTGCTTTTAGCCGCCTATTATTTGGCAAAAATCTGCGCTATCACTGCTGGAGCTGTAAGCACTGTGTTGAATAGCATCTCTATGTCAACGTTGGTCTCCACATTGTCGGTGTTTGGCTTCACCACAAAGTTGCCGTTGATGGTGGGCTGATAGTAGAGCGCGCCCTCGAGGCTATTAGAGATTTCGAACTTCAGTTTCTGACTGATTTCGCCTATCGAAGCATCGAGCAGGGTGCGATTGTTGTCGATGATAAGCACATGATCGAGAATCGAATCCACATCGCGCACCTGGTGGGTAGATAGCACCATCACCTTGTCGTCGCTCATGCCGGTGGCAACAATTTTGCGGAACTGGCTCTTGCTCGGGATGTCGAGACCGTTGGTGGGCTCATCCATAAGCAGCACGCGGGTGTTGGTGGCAAATGCGAAGCTCATAAATGCCTTCTTTTTCTGACCCATCGACATGTTCTTGAGGTTGGCATCGAGCAGATTGCTCATTTCAAACACCTCGAGATAGCGGTTCATATCCTCTTGGCTGAATCGTGGGTAGAATGGCGCGTTAATCTCCACATATTTTCTGAGGGTAACTGCCGGAAGTTCAAACTCCTCAGGCACGATGAATATCTCGCTGAGCTGCTGAGGAAGGCGCTTGCGCATATCATCGCCTGCGAACTGCACCGAGCCCATATTTGGTGCAAGAAGCCCGGTCATCAGATACATCAATGTGCTCTTGCCTGCCCCGTTGCGCCCGAGCAATCCGCACACTCTGCCCGGCTCGAGGCTGAGCGAAAAGTTGTTGAAAATCGGTTGAGCTGATTTTCGATATGCAAATGTTAGATTCTTTACCTGTAACATAATTCTATATTTTAAATTTTAATATTTTTTATATGTTTTGTTCTCGCCGTTCTGCCACCCCTTTATCCTCACCTTTTTCGCCTCTGAAATCGGGTCGAGACTTGGAGTTGTTGAGTGTATTAGTGTGGTAGTACACTGCAAATGTATGCACACTTTTTTATTCTACCAAATTTTTTTGCTACTTTTTTTGAAACAATTTTTGCCGCACGGTGCTTACATCTGATTATCAACATATTAGCACAAACAAAATTTTTCAGAAAAATTTCATCGCCGGGCGCATTTCGCTACTTTGCGCCCAATTAGGGGTGTACCATCCCATCGGGAAAGGTGCAATATCCCGCCCAAAAATCACCTCAAACCAGCCCGCCGTCGATGCCCCGCCAAGCTGCGCCAATGCGCGCAAAAAGCGCAGCAGCAAAGTGCCTAATTTACAACGCAAAAGCCATGATAGTAAAAATTAAGGAAAAATTTCCTTAATTACTTTTCTAATAGAAAAAATTGTTATATCTTTGTAGTCGCTAAACGAGGTCTTGCTCCAATCGCCCAAAAGGCGGAGCGAACTCGGGCAGCGAAGACGCGAAAAAATCAAATATTATTCATCATAACTCAAATTTTTTAAGGGAAATGTTTAAAAAAGAAGATCTTTTGAAGTACGGTATCTCAGGCACTACTGAGGTTGTGTACAATCCTTCTTACGAAGTGCTCTTCGAAGAAGAAACAAAGGCTGGCCTCGAAGGCTATGAAGTAGGTCAAGACACAGAACTTGGCGCTGTAAACGTAATGACTGGTATCTACACTGGTCGCTCGCCTAAAGATAAGTATATCGTTATGGACGAAACCTCAAAGAACACTGTATGGTGGACTTCAGAGGCTTACAAGAACGACAACCACCCAATGACCGAAGAAACTTGGGCTAAGGTTAAGGAAATCGCAAAGAAAGAACTCTCAAATAAGAAGCTTTTTGTAGTTGACGCATTCTGCGGTGCTAACGCCGACACTCGTATGGCTGTTCGCTTCATCGTAGAAGTTGCTTGGCAAGCTCACTTCGTTACCAACATGTTCATCCGTCCTACCGAAGAAGAACTTGCTAACTTCGAACCTAACTTCGTTATCTACAACGCTTCGAAGGCTAAGGTAGAAGACTACAAGGAACTCGGTTTGAACTCTGAAACTTGCGTTGCTTTCAACGTAACAAGCCGCGAACAAGTTATCATCAACACTTGGTACGGTGGTGAAATGAAGAAGGGTA
>CALZAF010000114.1 GCA_945612775.1 uncultured bacterium
ATCCTAAATCTCCCGATTAATCACCCTCTAAGGTGCATTTCCCACATTATTTTTGGTCTATTCTGTGGATTTGTCTTAACTTTGCCTGCGAAAACCTACAATTTCACATCTATTTATGAAACGATTACTTCACAGCATATCTATGTCTCTCTCCTTGCTCGCACTTATGGCTGCCAGCTGTTCTTCTACTGCTCGCAGCAGCCAAAACGCCGCCGATTCGGTGGCTAATAATCAGCAATTACCTTCGGTGCATTTCAATGCCGATAGCGCCTACTCTTTCGTGGAGGCTCAGTGCGCATTCGGACCTCGTGTGCCTGGCACTGCCGCCCACTCTCGATGTGGCGACTATCTGGTGAGCCAGCTCAAGCGCTTCGGCGCCGTTGTCACCGAACAGAAGGCTAAGCTTAAGGCATTCGACGGCACTGCGCTCGATATGCGCAACATCATAGCCACTATCAACCCCGACGCGCAGAAGCGCATCTTGCTGCTTGCCCACTGGGATTGCCGCCCTTGGGCTGATAACGATAGCGACCCCGCCAACCATTCGCAACCCGTGATGGGCGCTAACGATGGCGCAAGCGGCGTGGGCGTGCTGCTCGAGATTTGCCGCTCGCTGCAATCTTCACCGGCATCGGTGGGAGTGGACATTATCCTCGTAGATGATGAGGATTGGGGCAACCACAACGGCGATGAAGAATCTTGGGCGCTCGGCACTCAATACTGGACCAAAAACATGCACGAACCGGGCTATCGCCCTGCTTTCGGCATCCTGCTCGATATGGTGGGCGCCAAAGGTGCTACTTTCTATCAAGAATATTACTCCACCACCTATGCCCAAAGCGTGGTGACTGAGGTGTGGAATATAGCGCAACGCCTGGGCTACGGTGCAATGTTCCGCAACTCGCGCGGCGGCGGCATCACCGACGACCATGTGTTCGTATGCCGCGCTGGAATACCTTGCATCGACATCATCGACATGCGACTCGATAGCGACAACGGATTCTTTGAGCACTGGCACACCACCACCGACACTATGCAGAACATCGACCCTGCCACTCTCAAGGCAGTGGGCACTGTGGTGCTCACCCTCATCCATAGCATGTAACACGGTGCGGCTCGCAAGCTGCTGCACAATGGCTTATGTGGTCGATTTATGGCGCAAAAGTGGTCAATTTTTCCCTCTACATACACTTTTAGCCGTATAGCAGCACAACCAACAAAAAAGTTTGCTATCTTTGCATCATATCGCCAATTTTTGGCAGCTACGATGCAACCTCGGGTGATGCCGGGCTTCACCTACTATTCAAAATAATAATTGATATTTTTTACAATAACCTTTTAGAATAACACTTAATATGAACATATTCCCAAGTCTTCAATCGTTCAATACTCTCCTAATCGTGATGTCGGCAATAGCCGTAGTGGTGTTTGTGGCTCTGCATTTCATCAATGCTGGCTACGGCATGATGTATAACAAGAAATGGGGTTTGAGTGTGAACAACAAACTTGGATGGGTGCTAATGGAGCTCCCCACCGTGGTGGTGATGACACTGCTATGGTGGACTTCGGCACGAACCTTCGACGTGGTGCCGCTCATATTCTTCGTGTTATTCCAGATTCACTATGTGCAGCGCACTTTTATCTTCCCGCTGCTCATGCGCGGACGCAACCGCATGCCGCTGATTATCATTCTTTTCGGATGGATTTTCAATATCGCCAACGCCTACATTCAGGGCGGTTGGATTTTCTACCTATCACCTGCGGGAACCTATAGCATCAACTGGCTTTTCACTCCTCAATTCATTGCCGGACTGATAGTGTTCTTCGTGGGATTTGTTATCAACCTCAATAGCGATTACATAATCCGCAACCTGCGCAAACCGGGCGACACTCGCCACTACATACCTCGCGGCGGCATGTATCGCTACGTGTCGAGCGCCAACTATTTCGGCGAATTTCTCGAATGGGTGGGCTTCGCCATCTTCACTTGGTCGGCTGCCGGCGCGGTGTTCGCGCTCTGGACTTTTGCCAACCTCGCTCCGCGTGCCGCTAAGATTCATCGCCGCTACGAGGACGAATTTGGCGACGAATTTAAGAGCCTTAAGCTCAAACGAATGATTCCATTCATCTATTAAGACGCATCAGCGCGGGCATCTTACAGTTTTCTCCAAAATCGGTCAACATTATCAAAATATATGGACAATTCACAGAACGCTGAGCAACAGCAGTTGCTCTTCACTCCAGTTAAAATAGGTCCGGTAGAACTCCGTAACCGTTCTATCCGCTCGGCTGCATTCGAGGACATGTGCCCCGACAATAGCCCTGGACCTCAATTATACGATTACCACATGTCGGTGGCGCGTGGCGGCATCGGCATGACCACCATCGCCTACGCTGCTGTCACTCGCAGCGGTCTTTCGTTTAAAAAGCAACTCTGGATGCGCAAGGAGATTGTAGCCGACCTGCGCAAGCTCACCGACGCCATTCACAGCACTGGCGCCAAGGCTTCGATTCAGCTGGGCCACTGCGGCAATATGTCGCACCCAAGCACTGCCGGACAGATTCCTATCTCGGCAAGCACGGGATTCAACCTATATTCGCCTACCATTGTGCGCGGCATGCGCGAGGACGAAATTCTGCAGATGGCTGTGGAGTTTGGCAATGCCACTCGCCTTGCTAAGGAGGCTGGATTCGACTGCGTGGAGATTCATGCCGGGCACGGCTACCTTATAAGCCAATTCCTGTCGCCTTACACCAACCATCGCCGCGACAAATGGGGCGGCGACCTCGACCATCGCATGCAATTTATGCGTCTGTGCATCGAGGAGGTGCTCAAGGCTGCCAATGGCGAAATTGCCGTGGTGGTCAAAACAAATATGCGCGACGGATTTAAGGGCGGCAACGACTTGCCAGAAGGCATCATAATAGCCCAAGAACTTGAGCGTCTGGGCGTTGATGGCTTGGTGCTTAGCGGTGGATTTGTGAGTCGCGCGCCTATGTATGTGATGCGCGGCAGCATGCCTCTGCAGAGCATGACGGAATATATGGACTGCTGGTGGCTGAAATATGGCGTGCGCTGCGGTGGCGGCAAACTCCTCATCAAGAATGAGCCATACGAGGATCTCTATTTCCTCGACGACGCCCTCGAAGTGCGCCGAAATGTGAAGCTGCCGCTGATATATGTGGGTGGATGCGTGTCGCGCACCGGCATCGAGAAGGTGCTGCATAGCGGTTTCGCCGCAGTGCAGATGGCTCGAGCTCTGGTCAACGAACCCGACTTCGTAAACCGCATGGCGCAAGGCGAAGAACGCTGCGGCTGCGACCACGTAAACTACTGCATAGCACGAATGTATTCCATCGACATGAAGTGCCATCAGCACTGCACCGACTTGCCTAAAAATATCGTCAAGGAAATAGAAAAACTAAAACGCCAAAATGCAAAGTAATCAGAAAGTGATAGCGCATTGCGATGCGATGATGACTGCACTTGTTACCGGTGCCTCAAGTGGTATCGGTCTCGAATTTTGCCGCCAACTCGCCTCGATGGGCATCAACATATTGATGATTAGCAACCAGATGGAGCAACTTGCGGCTGCTCGCGACGAACTCGCCCGTAAGCACCCCGAGCAACGATTCTGGGCGCATTTCAAGGACCTCTCTGAGCCTGATGCTGCCGACGAAATCCTCGATTTCTGCCACAGCAACGGCATTGTGGTGGATATCCTTATCAACAACGCCGGAATCTTCGACTTCAAGGAAATCACCGCCACCACTCCTGAGCGCCTCAACCTATTCATCGACTTGCACATGCGCACAACCACTCTGCTGTGCCTGCGATTCGGCAACGAGATGAAAAGCCGCCGACAAGGCTACATTCTCAATATGTCGTCGATGTCGTGCTGGATGCCTATGCCGGGCATCGGCATGTATGCCGCCACCAAGAGCTACATTCGCGTGTTCTCACGCACGCTGCACCTCGAGCTAAAAGAGAGCGGCGTGGGCGTCACTGTGGCTTGCCCAGGCGGAATAGCCACCGACCTTTTCGGCTTGCCCCGCAATCTGCAGCGCCTCGGCGTGCGTCTGGGAGCTCTCGCCACGCCTCAAGCCTTCGTAAAAGGCGCTTTAAAACGAATGTTTGCGCATAAAAAGCAATATATAAACGGTTTTATTAACCGTTTCTCAATTTTATTCGTATCTTTGCTACCTGACAGAATACGATTGATTGTGAAACATAAAATGCTCGATAAAAAATAACAATATGGCACAAAACGATTCTCTTTACATTGTTACTGGTGCTACTGGCGGCCTCGGACGCGCCGTTTCGGTGGCTCTCGCCCTCGAAGGAAAAGCTGTGGTTTTGGCTTGCCGAAACGTCAACGCTGCTGCTATCTTCGCACGCGAACTAATTGCCAAGACTGGCAACGACGATATCACCGTGTTGAAACTCGACCTCGCTTCGTTCCAAGGTGTTCGCTCGTTCGTGGCTGACCTAAAGGCGCTCAACCGCCCTGTAGCTGCCCTCGTGAACAACGCTGGCGTGATGACTCGAAACAGCCAAATCACCGTAGATGGATTCGAACAAGCTGTGCAGGTCAACTACCTCAGCACTGCTTTGCTCAGCATCCTCACTGCTCCACTCATCGAGATTGGCGGTAGAATTGTGTTCACCACTTCGCTCACTCGCCTCGTCAGCCGAATTCCTGAACAGTTCCCTTACGAGAGCAATTTCTCGCAACTGGGCACCTACGGCCGAAGCAAACTTGCCATTACCCTGTTTGCCATATATCTCACCACTGTGCTTAAAACATCGGGCATCCTCGTTGAATGTTCCGACCCAGGCATTGTCAACACTAATATGATTACCCTCAACCGCTGGTTCGACCGCATTGCCGACGTAGTGTTCCGCCCGATGATTAACACCCCTTCTGAAGGCGCTACATCTACCCTAAAGGCCCTCGAAGCCACCGAATCGGGTCTAATATTCCACGGCAACGAGACTCAACGCTTAGTGTCGATTCTCAAGGACAAAAACACTTTCGTGAATCTCCTGAACAACACCCTGCGCATCCTCAACAAAGAAAAAGAGAAATAATCTCACTTATAATCTAAAAAACTCGGTGGGTGTGATAATCCAAGTTAAGCAAAGATTATCACACCCACCGCTACTTTTATAAAAATCGCACCGTGTGAACTATTTATCCAGACTGTGAACCAACTGCTGATTGATGGCGCGAATTCGGGTCTCGTCCATTTTCACCATTTTGCGGTCGTAGGTCATAAAACCGTTCACCTCCATCTCAACATCGGTGGTTTGGGTATATACAGCTGCCGAAAATCCGCGTGGCACAAGGTCGAGTAGCTCTTTGGCATATTCCTCATACTTGTCGGTAACTTCCTTCACCGAGTTGAACTGCACATAACCCCAGTTGCGGTCGTTTTCCCACAAATGGCCCTTCACGGGATAGCCAATGCCTCCATATTCGCCAAGCACGGTTACGCGCTGAGCATCATAGAGATACATTTTCGGACCCGGATAGTTATGCAGGTCGAGAATATCGCCACAAGTATAGAAGTTGCCACCGCTGGCTGGATTCACCAGGCGTGTAGGATCCATCTTCTTGGTCCACTGCGCTATTTCTTGTGTCTTAAACTGACCCCAAGCTTCGTTGAATGGCACCCAAACGTTGATGCATGGGTGAGTGGAGAACTGTTCAACTATCTCTTGCCACTCCTTGCGATAGTTTGCCTCGCTCTCTTCCGAGCGCGCAAGTTCTGCACCGTCGAAGTATTGATGCATCTGCCACTGAGGGTTTCGGTCGCCGCTCGGCATATCTTGCCATACCAGGATGCCCAATTTGTCGCAATAGCTATACCACAATTCAGGCTCTACCTTAACGTGCTTGCGTATCATATTGAAGCCCCATTGCTTGGTCTTATCGAGGTCGTAAATCATTGCTTCGTAGCTTGGAGCCGTATATAGCCCATCGGGCCACCAGCCCTGATCGAGTGGTCCGAAGTTAAACACATCGGCATTGTTAAGTTGAATGCGTACTATGCCGTTGGCATCGCGCTTGGTACCCACCTTGCGCATTGCCACATAGCTCTTTACGCTATCCACTTGTTTGCCGTTAACGCTCAGCGCTACTTGCACATCATATAGGAACGGACTATCTGGCGACCACAATTTGGCGTCGGCAGGCATATTCACCATCACCGGCTCGCCATTGATGCTCTTTCCCGTAGCCACCACCTTTGCACCGTCGAGCACGCGCACCTCAGCGAGGACACCTGCCTTGCAACCTGTGGCTGCCACATCGAAGTTGATGGTGTGGTTATCGATGTCGGCTGTAGCTTTCACTTGCTTCACGTGCACAGGTGCCACTGGCTCAATCCACACGGTCTGCCAGATGCCGGTAACCGATGTGTACCATATTCCGCCGGGGTTGCGCACTTGCTTGCCGCGGGGCTGATATCCGCGGTCGGTGCCATCATACACGCGCACATCTATCGTGTTCTCTCCGCCCACATTGAGCGCAGCCGTAATGTCGAAACTAAATGCAGTGTAGCCGCCTGTATGACTGCCCACCTTAATGCCGTTTACCCACACATCGGCACGCCAATCCACAGCACCGAAGTTGAGCATCACATTGCTGCCCTTCCATGCCTTAGGCACAGCGAAGCGGCGATTATACCATAATTCCTGATTCTCATCCACATGCTTGCCAACGCCCGACAGGCTCGACTCGATGCAGAATGGCACAAGAATTTCGCCATCGTAGGCGGCTGGAGTTGCTGCACCGCTAGGCGTGATGGCGTAGTTCCAAAGCCCATTAAGGTTCTGCCACGCGTCGCGCTGCATTATTGGGCGTGGATATTCAGCCCACACGTTGTTTACGTCGATGTTTTCTGCCCATTTGGTCTTGATTTTGTCGCCCGCAGGTGCATACTGTGCGCTCATCGCTGCTGTAATCATCGTCACCATTGCCAACGATGCCACAAGTCTTCTCTTGATATTATTCATCTCTGTTCAGTTTTTGGGGTGTTTATGTTGTTGGTTAATTTGTAGCAGTTTCTATGGTCGGCTATTACTATTTCGCCGTATCTTTTGCTTCTCTGTTACAAATATAACTTTTATATAATATCTTTTAGTATTTCGCTACCCTTTTCTGCTCAAATAAATGGCAAAATTAAAAATTTAAGGTAATTTTACCCTAAATAATTTGCATTTTACCCTTCGTCGCATTAACTTTGCATCGGTAATCGGAATAACGAACTTAACTACACACACTATTATGACGATTACCACACAATCAACCCCTACTTTAACCTAAGAAAACGATTAGACGATAGAATCATGAAAAACACAAAAACTCAGATGCGCCAACTTCGCGACAAAGAATTTCTGGAGGTTTATCGCAAGGTGGCGGCAGAGATGCTGCAAAGCAAGCGCCCGTTTGTGCGACGC
>CALZAF010000115.1 GCA_945612775.1 uncultured bacterium
CAAGTTGCCCAATCGGTATGGGCGTAAGCTGCTCAGCCGACCGCAACATCAAGTGTAAGATTAATAAGGACGGTATTTGGATTGAAAAGCTCGACAGCAACCCAAGCGAATTGATTCCAGAAGAATTGCGTCGTCCGGGCGAAGGCGGCAATGGCGTAGAAATCGACCTCGACAAGGGAATGGATGCCGTTCGCGCCGAATTGACCAAGTATCCAGTATCTACCCGCGTAAACCTCAAGGGCACAATCATCGTGGCTCGCGACATAGCACATGCCAAGATTAAAGCTCGCCTCGATGCCGGCGAAGGTATGCCACAATATTTGAAGGATCACCCAGTGCTTTATGCCGGACCGGCAAAGACCCCTGCAGGCTATCCATGTGGCTCGATGGGCCCAACTACAGCAGGCCGTATGGACCCATATGTGGATGAATTCCAAGCTAATGGCGGCTCGTTGGTAATGATAGCCAAGGGCAACCGCGGACAGTGCGTAACCGACGCTTGCAAGAAGTATGGCGGATTCTATTTAGGCACAATTGGTGGCGTGGCAGCAGTGTTGTCGCAAAGCTCAATCAAGAGCATCGAGTGCGTGGAATTCCCCGAAATCGGAATGGAAGCCGTTTGGAAGATAGAAGTTGAGAACTTCCCAGCATTTATCCTCGTTGACGATAAGGGCAACGACTTCTTCAAGCAACTCAAGCCTTGCTGCGGTTGCAAGAAGTAATGCAGAACGTTATGATGTGACCCCTTGCCACCCAGTGTGGCATAGGAAGATAATAAAGAATGAGGTTGTGCCCGTATTGCGGCGCAACCTCATTTGGTTTCTTGACTGATTATTTGAGTTTATCACGAATCCGGAGCAATTATTGCTTCTGCGTTTTCCCTGAGAATGAGATTATCTCATGTGGTTTTCGGTGCCTTAATCTGTGAAAAGGTCGTTGATGGTTAGTTTGCTAATGAAAACATCGGCATATTCGTTTTGGCGTACAGGAGCAGCAGTGATAAGCGTAGGGTGGAATGTTTTGCTTGGCATCATCTGTTCCAACGAGGCGATGCGTCGAGCAATTTTCTCCGAGTATGATTTAGTTACGGTATATTCTGCCTTGCAGAACTTCATTTCGCACACATTCACCACATCGTCGGCACGATTGATAATTAAGTCGATCTGCATTCCCTCGTGCTCGCCGTCGGCGCGAATAATGAGCGACGATTCACGAGACGACACACCGCCAACGTGCAGAGCTTGTTTAATCTGGGCGATGTGCTGCATGCACACCTCCTCGAATGCTATGCCACGCCACGCCGAAATCTCAGATTCTTTGAGATGGTGCATCCAGTAATCTGCTTCGTCGATGTGCATCTGTTCTTTGAAATGGAGCCAAAACCAGCAGAAGCAGTCGGCAAGTTTGTAGCGGAGCAGTTCGCGCCGGTCGCTCGCAAATGGAGAGTATGTTGAGATAATGCCGCTGCCTATTAGTGCCTTGAGCATCTTGGTGAAATCGCCGTTTGAGTTGATGCCCGTTTGTTGAGCTATTTCGTCGCGGGAGAATCCGCTATGGCGCTTACCCAAAGTGCGAACTATGTTCATGCACGCCTCGGCATGGTCGAATACCGAGTGAAATAGTCGATTGAACTCGTCGCTGAGTTTTGCCTTTCGCGAGAAGAATAGAGCATCGATATTTTGCGCTAAACTTAGGGTTGGGTTGAAAAGGTCGAGGTAATAAGGTATGCCGCCGAGAATCATATAAGCTTGAGCAACATTGTAGCGAGACATTTTGATTCCTCGATTTATGAAAAATTCTTCACATTCATGCAGGCAGAATGGATATAGCTGCAATTCGCAAGTCAATCTGCCATAGAGTCCGCCTTTGTTATTGATGAGATTGTCGAGCATCCACGACGTTGCCGATCCGCACACCACTAAGCACAGGTTGTGGCGACTGCAAGCCCATCCATTCCAAAACCCCTCTAATGCTGTGAGAAATCCCGAGCGGGCGGTATCCATCCATGGGAGTTCATCGATAAACACCACTTGGCGCGAACCGTTGTCTTGCTGTTCGAGGAATTGTTCCAGTCGGAAGAACGCCTCCATCCACGAGCGAGGCGCAGAGCCGCCCTCCATGCCATGACGCATGAGAGAATAGTGGAAGTTCTGGAGCTGGTCGCGCAGAGTTACCTTACGCTGTCGGTCGTAAGGAGATAGACCTGTGTGGCGAAATGTCATATTGTCACGAAACACCTCGTTGATAAGAAATGTTTTGCCCACGCGGCGGCGACCATATACGGCAATGAATTCAGCCCTGCCACTATTGAATGCGCGAGTTAACTCGGCTATCTCTTTTTTCCTTCCTATAATCTGACACATAATCTGCACATTTATTCTGTGAATTATCGACACAAATGTAAATATTCTTTTCGAGAAAACGAAGCGGTGAAATGTTAAAATCGGGATAAAAACGCGTTTATTTCGCTAAAAGTGTCGAAAATTGGTGGTTTTAGCGGAATAAGCGAAGAATTGTACCGTAATTTGCGCTTTTCGATGATGTAGGTGATGGCGATTTTTTGGGGCTTCTGGCGGGATGATTACCGGCGTGGCGAGGCTTGTTGTGAATATGGAAAAGTTTTTCTATTTTTGTAGATTGTGAGATTTGCTGGCAGAAAAGTGCGAAATGCTGCGCGGCAAGCTCGTTTTTTGAAACCATACAATATAGAAATAATCTGATTCTATGTTAGGATTAAGCAAATTAATGAAATCGGCGATTACGCGATGGATTGCGGGAATTGTTACTGGCACTACTGCGATAATAGGCACTTGGACAGGCTATAAGAGTATGGAGCAGCAGGCTGGAGGCATACTCTCGATGCAGTACAACGGTGAGGTGGTGCAGGGCACGTCGGTGCGCAATCTCGTGATATGCGTTGACTCGGCTGTGGTGGAGAAGAATTTCTCGAGCATCTGCCCGAATTTCTACAATTCGAAAAAATATACTGTTCGCGACCTGTCGCTTCGCTACGAGGTGGTGACTGATGGCGTACAGTTTGAGCCTACAGGGATGTACACGCTCAGCAACGAAGGCGACGGCACATATATGCTGCGCTACACGCTGGATAAACTTGCCTCGTATGAGACAACATCGCCACCAGTGCGAAAATTTATCATTCCGCACAATGGCGGTGATGTGAAGTTGCGGGCTATGGCATCGTTCGACGGCGCCGACAGCTTGATGACCTATCAAGTGAATGCGAAATTTGTGGTGATAGACAATGCCGGCACGCAGAATTTCGAGGAGTGGCGCAATCGCTGCCGCCAGCGCTGTGCGGGCACTTTCAGCCCCGAGCAATTTGATGCCTATTATATCTCGTTGCTCTATCGCGACCACGACTATCAGTATAGCTATCCAATAGAAACGCCTGGCGAAAACCATAGCGACCAGCAGTTGGCGCAAAACGATAACACCAAGGATGGGACTGCCGCTGAGCAAACTAAGCGCATAGAGGACGAAGTGCCCGAGAAGTTTAGCGACGAGAATGTAGAACTCTCTAATGTGCAGTTTTACACCGATAGTGTGATGCATGCCGCCATTCGCCGCAACGGTCATCAGGCTTTGGTGATGCTTGTGGAGGACTCGGTGGAACATAGCTTTGAAAACTTTGCCTTTGAGTTCTTCGATCAGTGTCCGACGGTGCAAGTATGGAATATCCCTAAAAACTTGGTACTGCGCAATTTCGCATATCTTGACGAGGATGCCGAGCTTGCCGACAAGATAGAGTACGACGAGGGTCGCTATGAGAATAAATGGTCGCATGCGGTGGCATTCAGCTACTATTCCCCGTCGGATGAGATGGTGGTGATGGAGATAGTGCCTCCAAAGGGCAGGACAGCCAAGATGGAAGAGCAGCAGATATTGCGCTACTATAGCATGCCAGAGCATGTGCTGGTGGATGCCAATAAGCAAGTGTTCTTCTGGACTGAGTTCTGGAATGGATATAAGGCTTTGTTGCCTATATGGGTCATTATTGGATTGCTGTTCCCTATGCTCGATTCGGAGGACCGCAAAGGCAAGAGCATTGTGAGGTATTATCGAGAGAATTTCTTTAGCGATTGTCTGCCTATTGCATTGTTTGCATTGGTGTTTATCGCGACAATTTTAATAATAGTCGAATTTATACTGTGGTAATAAAATATTGAAAAAATATGAAAACAACTTATATGACACAGGGCACTTGTTGCCAAGCTTTTGAGATAGAGACCGAGGACGGAAAGGTGAAAGATGTGAAGTTTTATGGCGGTTGCAACGGCAATTTGCAAGGCATCTGCAGCCTGATACGCGGCATGAAGATGGAGGACGTGGTGGAACGCCTAAAAGGCATTCGCTGCGGCGCAAAGCCCACATCGTGCCCCGACCAGCTGGCTACGGCTCTCACTGAGATAATTGAAAATGAGAAATAAGCGATGACAACTAAGAAAGCAATATTTGCAGCAGGATGCTTTTGGGGTGTTCAGCATCAGATGCAGCGCATAGCAGGCGTAGTGGATACAGTGGTGGGCTATACCGGCGGCGAGGAGCTGAATCCCACCTATCCCGAAGTGAAGGCACACCTCACGCACCATGTTGAGGCTATCGAGGTGACTTACGATGCCTCGGTGGTGGACTATGCCACACTTTGCAAGGTGTTTTTCGAGATTCATGACCCGGCGCAGACCGATGGCATAGGTCCAGACCTTGGCCCGCAATATCGAAGCGAAATTTTCTATGCCGATGCCGAGCAGAAGGCGATAGCCGAGGGCATAATTGCCGATTTGCGCAGTCGCGGATATGAGGTGAACACCGTGTTGCGTCCCGCGGAGCGATTTTGGCATGCCGAGGAATATCATCAGCACTATTACGACAAGACAGGCGGCGAACCGTATTGCCATATCCGCGAGAAGAAATTCGAGTGGTAAGGCATGGCGGCTACATAAAGAGACACCAACGAGCGTGCAACCGAGAATTAGGCAGGCGCTCGTTGGTGTCGTTGTTTATTTATGCCGTTGAGGCTAAAAACTGCATTATTTGCGTTTGTAGCAGAGAGCAGCGCCGATGGCTGTGCGGAACTCGGCGTGTTCGGGGATATGGAAACGCACGCCGTAGAGATCCTCAATCATCTTGAAGATGATGCGGCATTGAGGTATCTGGGCAAGGTTGCCTATGGGCACAATGTCCTTGATGCCGCTATTGAGTGCGCTCAGCACTGCAGCGCAACCAATGGTTTGAATCACAAGGTAATAGATGCCGATAGCTATATCCTCGTCGCAGGCATGCGAGTTAGCCACCTTGCCAAAGAGCGATGCAGTGGCATAGAGAGGCAGACCCTCGAGGTCGTTTTTGCAGATATCCTCGATTTGCAAGTTCACATTTTTCACATTGCCGCGTTCGGCAAGTTCCTGAATGGTGTCGATGTTAGTAGTTTTGAGCAGTAGCGACGAGAGTCCCATAAGAGTTCCGCCGCCCATTCCCAATCCGCCGAGGTAGCGAATATTGTCGCCCTCCACCTGAATTAGAGTGGTGCCAGTGCCCATGCTAACAACTATTAGTTTGTCGAGCTTGCTGCCGAAATGCGCACCGAGACCGTCGCTCTGAAATTCGTCGGCTTTAGTGGTTGGAAGTCCATAGATGTTGCCTTCGACGTAGGCGCTGCCCACACCGGTAATCATAACGTGCTCTATGTCGCTAAGTGCAATTTTATTATTGTAGATATATTTGCCGAAAGCTCCAAAGAGCGACGACACAGGGTCGGTGGCAGTGATGAACATAGGCGAAATAATCTCGCCATCTTTAAGTCCTACGATTTTGGTGGTGCTACCTCCAACGTCGATACCTATTACTATTCCCATTGTTTTGTTAGAATTTTGTCGTTTTTAGGTTGATAATAAAAATCCGGTTCAAAGGTAATATTAGAAATCAAATTGGCAAAATATTATGCTGTGAAATGTGCAGATGGCGGGGGGTAATACGGAATATCACAAGATTATTGATTTGACCACGGATTTACACAATCCGCTACACTGTTGGATCTGTGTGAGATTATGAGACCGTGGCGTGGAGCTTCTGAAGGAAGCAAGGCGCTCGGCTGAAAGACGAGTGCTTATAGCCGTGGGTGAGCGGTAGCGTAACCCACGGTAACTAGTGACATCACAAAATTAGTAGCGGCGATGTTGGGTTCTGCTCTGCTTTTCGGAAAATAGCGAGTGGTGCGTGGTTTTTGCTGATTGACTGAGGTCTAAATGTATTATTGTTGGGTCAAAAAAGTGTTAATTAAACAAATTATTTTGCCAAGACAAGCGAATAATTGAGCAAAATGCAATATATTTGTAAGACAAAAACGGCATTGCCCCATAAGGCGATGGAGCGTATTTTTTATGGCACGGAGGCTGTGCTATTTAGCACGGCCGATGAAGAACGCATGGCGGCGCTTTGTCGCCATAGAGATTGGGGAAGAATAACTCTTTCGTTGTTTTTTAAATTAGTTCTTTACTTTTACTTTTTTGATAGTATTATGAACAACCAAAAATTAGCAATTTTTGAGTTTGATGGCACTGTAATCGATGGCAACTCGATGTTTCAGTTCTATCGTTATTTAAGCGGCGGCTTGATTCCCTATCTGTGGGGTCTGGTTGCCACTTCGGGTATAGGCTTGTGCCGAACCTTGCATATATGCTCAAAAAAGACTTATTATGAGCACCTTGCAAAGCACTTTTTGAGAGGAATGAGTGAGGATGATATTGAAGCAGCTTCGCGCCAGTTTGTTTTCATCCTCAATAAGAGCATACGCGGCAAGGTGATAGCAGGTATGCAGCAGCGCCGCCTCGAAGGCTATCGCATAGTGCTTGTGAGTGGCGGTATTGCCGACGTTATTAGGCCATGGGCTGCGCAATTTGGCATCAATGACGTGTTCGGACGAGAACTCGAATATGACTCCGACAGACATTTCACAGGCAAATTTGAGAGCCACGATTGCGACTATGCCGATATGGAGGCCTCGCTTGGCGAGAAACTTAACACAAAGCAATCGGAAGAAGTGCTTGCAGTAAGTTGCAATCGCAAAAACATGCACTTAGAGAAAATTGCTACCCGATATTGCTTGCTTTAGAGGAAAAAGTGTTTATCTTTGCCAGTGTTAATCAATCCGTAATACTCATCGAAAATGGCAAAGATGCTTTCGCTCGGCGATGTGGCGTTAAGAGCCCTTGAACCAGACGATCTGGATATGCTTTACATTTGGGAGTCGGAGGCCGATGCATGGGCTTCGAGCAACACCGTTGCGCCATATTCACGACACCTGCTATGGGAGTATCTTAAGACCTACGATGCCGATATTTTTAAGACCAAAGAGACTCGAATGGTGATAACCTGCGGCGA
>CALZAF010000116.1 GCA_945612775.1 uncultured bacterium
TTGTCCGTTTTTCCAATGCTTTTTGGGCTGATTTTGTCCGTTTTTCCAATTTTGAGGCTAAGATTTTAGCCCATTTATGGCTTTTGCGAGGTTTTGAAGGGCGTCGGCGAGGACTGAGCGCTGGGTGGCTATGTTGAATCGCATAAATCCGGCACCGGCAGCGCCGAACATGTCGCCGCGGTTTAGTCCGAGATGTGCATCGTGGATGAACAGGCTATTGAGCGCATCGGCATCGAGGCCGAGAGCGCGGCAGTCGAGCCACATTAGGAACGATGCTTCGGGTTTTATCGCCTTGATGGCAGGGATATGCTTTTGGCAGAAGTCAGCCACGAAGTCGATGTTGCCTTCGATGTAGGTCTTTGCCTGTTCGAGCCACTCCTCGCCGTGGTTGTAGGCGGCTTCGGTGGCTATGCAAGCCATGAAAGTGGGTTCGCTGAATTCGTTGCCTTCCATCCATTCGAAAAATCCTTTTCGCAGCTCGGGATTTTTGATAACGCACCAGCTGCTCACTATGCCGGCAATGTTGAAAGTTTTAGACGGAGCGCCGAAAGTTATGCCCACTTCGGCAGCTTCGGGGCACGAGTTGGTGAATGTGCAGTGCTTCTTGCCGCGAAGCACGAGGTCGCTGTGAATCTCGTCGCTGAGCACTATCACGCCGTGGCGCTTAGCCATGCGGGCTATCTGCGCAAGCGTGTCGGTGTCCCAAGCTATGCCTATGGGGTTGTGAGGGTTGCAGAGAATCATCATGCGAGGCTTCTCGGTGCGGAATATTTCTTCGAGGTTGTCGAGATTCATACGATAAGAGCCGTCGGGGGTTTCCACAAGGTCGTTGCTCACCACCATTCGGCGATTGCCCACCGAAACGTTGCGGAAGGGGTGATACACAGGCTGCTGAATCACTATTTTGTCGCCGGGACTGGTGAAATAGTTGATGGCGTAGGCTATGCCGCGCACTATGCCGGGCACATATATCACATCGTCGGTGGTGAAGTGGAAATCGTTGCGGCGCGCTTCCCAGTCGATAATCGATTGCCAAAACTCGGGTGTGGTCATCGAGTAGCCATACACAGGGTGCTCAAAACGCTCGATGAGTGCCTGCGTGATGGCAGGGCAGACCTCAAAATCCATGTCGGCAACCCACAGAGGAGTAACATCGGTGGTGCCGAACACCTCGGCGCATTTGCCATATTTCACTGTCACCGCTTGGCGGCGATCTACTATCTTGTCGAAATCGTATTTCATAATCTTTCTGTCGGTTTTCGTGGGGGTTATTCTATTGTTGGGTGGAGGTATTTGTCGCCTATGCCTATGCCGAAGAGGGCAAAGTCGTAGATTACCGGGTCGTCGGGGCGCATTTTGCGAAGCACTTTGGTGAGTTCCACCACGGTGCGTTTATCGTTGGCGCGACGAGTCACCATTCCCAGAGCGCGAGCTGTGTCGCCCACATGCACATCGAGCGGTATGTAGAGTTGCGAAGGCTTAATCTCGGTCCATACGCCGAGGTCCACTATGCCATCGCAGCGCACGAGCCATCGCAGCGCCATATTGATGCGCTTGAGTGCCGTGTTGCGGAGTTGCGTGGGCAGACATTGCGAATTGGTGCATCCACCGTTAGCCTCCGAGAATTCATTCTGCATCAGTTCCACCAATCGCCACGACGGCGTCTCGCTATCGCCCACATGGTGGGCAGCTGCGAAGTCGTGCAGCGACCCGTAGCGACGGAATATGCGGTTGAATCCGCGAAGCATATATTTGAAGTCGCGGGCGAAGAAAGTGCGGTGAATATTGATGTCGGGGAGCGTCTCATACGCCTCGTCGAGTATGTAGTCGAGCGGCTGGTTCTCCATTAGGGTGAGCATCTTCTCGCAGTTGTTGCATATCATTTTCCGCTTGCCCCAGGCTATGGCAGCCGAGAGAAACGACACCACCTCAATGTCCTGCAGGCGCTCAAATCGTCGCGGAAACTGCACCGGGTCGTTGGCTATAAAGTCGGGGTGATTGATGCGAAAAGCCTCGCTATCGAGAAACTCCTTCAAACTCTGAAAATCGCTATCGGTCATTGCACAGAATGGTAATTGATGGTTAGTGTTAAGTGTTAAGTGTTGAAATCTGTGCAAAGTTACGAAAATTATCCGTTAGAATGCTTGCCTATGCTGTGAAATGATGCCGAAAAACTCGCTGCATTGCTCGCAATGGCTGCATTTAATATTCAAATCCGAAGCAGTCTTGGGGTGGGATGATGATTGTGGGGTCGGTGGGGATTTGGGTGAAGTTGTCGTGGAGGGGGTAGTACATGGCAGGGAGTGAGGTGTCTTTGCCGGTGGTTAGGTCGGTGCCGTCGAAGCCGCGCACTGTGATGTGGTGGTTGCCTATGGTCTTGAAGCCCACTTTGCGATACCAGCGCATCGATTCGGCGCTGTGCGGAATCATAACCACATAGTCGTAGCCGTCGCAGTAGAGTGTGGCGATGGCGTCGGAAATCAGACCTCTGCCAATGCCGCGGCGACGGAATTGTGGAAGTGTGAAAAGCCCATAGAAATAGCCTGCGCGGAGTCCTTTGCTATCGTCGAAACGCAACATCTGCATGATTCCGGCTGGCTCGTCGCCTTCCAGTTCCACAAAGTGCGTTGTGGCGTTGTAATAGACTTCAGCGTAGTGCTCCACAAAGTCGGGACTTGCATCAATCGATGCAAACGAAGCTTTGAGAAGTTTTAATATAGGCGCTTCAATATCCATAGTTTGCTCAGGTTGACCTTCATCTTCACTTTTTTGTCGGCATCGTGAATAAATGCGGCAGCCTCTTCGGGGGTGTCGAATCCCTCTACGGCTACATAATAGAGTTTGTCGGTGGCATAATAAAGCACATACGAGTTGTGCCCTTTGGCAATTAGTCGGTCGCGCATCGAGCGGGCGTTGGCACGCTGCTTAAATTCCGATAGAATCACGCTATATAGTTTGGTGTCTTCGCGTTTTACGTCGATATATCCCACATAGCGGTGGACTATTCGCACCGAGTCGCCATTGATTACGTCGGTGGCTTGATTTTTCTCGGCTTCAATCTTGTTGTAGGTGTCTTCGCCTATGCCTTGGCGCGATTTCTGCATTGCGATATCGTAGGATGCTTTATAATTCTCTTCGGTGGTGTGGCACGAGGTGAGAGCCAATGCGCAGATGGCGCAGGCTGCGAGTGCCGAAAGCTTGTGTATTAGGAGTCTAGTCATCGTTTCAAATTATTTAGGAGATGAAAAATATAGTTTCAAAATTCTTTTTATCGTAGAGTTCGCTTGATATGTATGGCTGCTACCCTTTTCGGGGCGAGTCGTCGGCAAGTTCTATCACTTCGGCATCTTTAATCACTCCGGCATCGATGGTGATAATCACCAGAGTCCTCACCGTCTGCCAACCCTGCTTGCCAGCCGCACCGGGATTGATGTGCAGCAGTCCGAACTCGCGGTCGGGCACTATCTTGAGTATGTGCGAATGTCCATCCACAAAGAGTTGCGGAGCCGAGAGGTCGAGCCTTGCGCGAATGCCGGGCGCATATTTTCCGGGATAGCCGCCAATGTGAGTGAGCACCACTTTCACGCCATCGGTAGTGAAGATTTCCATCGGTTTGAGTCGGCGGCGCAGGTCGGCGCCATCGATATTGCCATACACGGCGCGCACCACTGGCGCAATCTTCTCGAGTCGGTCGATAATCGATTCGTCGCCAATGTCGCCAGCATGCCAAATTTCGTCGCAGTGCTCGAAATACTTGGCATAGCGGTCATCCCAATAGGAATGAGTGTCGGATAAAATGCCTATTCGCTTCACTATATATGAGTGTTACTTCTGCCATGGGCAAGAAGTGATATAATTTGATAAAATACGGTTGCAAAAAACAGATATTTATTCGGTTTCTTGCCACAAAAATAATAGATAGCGGTGTGATGTGCAAAAATCGCGAGCCAAATTAAGTTTTTTTTATTTCACGGTGTAAAATAGTTGTAGCAATAGTGCAAATTATGGTAATAAAGGTAAAAGAAAAGTTCAAAAATGCCTGTGGGCTTTGAATTGCGGCGAGAATGATGTATCTTCGTAGAAGCTAAAACTAAACAAAAACAACTCCACGAAATGCTATGGAAATAAAGTTGCCAAAACGATTGGATGGAAAAGAGCAGACGCTGGTGACCAACGGCAATCAGATAACCGTGATAGGTGCCAACGGTGCTGGCAAGAGCCGCTTCTGCAGCAAGGTTATGCAGGGCTTCGGCGACCGCGCCTACCGCATGTCGGCGCTCAAGGGCATCCACTCCGAGACATATCATAATTTGATGCCTGGAAGCATCGAGTGCCGCTATAACGACCTGCTCAAGGCAAACCAGATGTTTGAGAGCAAAGCCAACACCGAGTTCGAGCGCTTGGTGGTGCTGCTCATGAGCGATGAGTTTATGGAACTTATAGGCTACAAGAGCAGTGTGCTGCTTGGCGATGGCGATATTAAGCCGCCTCGCACCAAGCTCGACACCTTGGTGCATGTGTGGCAAGCCATATTCCCTAAGAATAAAATCTTGCGCGACGGAGCTCGACTGCTCATTAAGAACGACCAAGACGATAGCCCCTACTCGGCGCTGCGCTTGAGCGACGGCGAGAAAGCCGCCCTCTACTACATCGGCGCCACACTCTATGCTCCCGAAAATGCCCTTGTGATGGTGGACGATCCTGAAACCTTTATCCACCCGAGCTTGATACAGAACTTGTGGAACGAGATAGAGGAGATGCGCCCCGACTGCACATTCGTATATAGCACCCACGACGTGCAGTTTGCCACCTCGCGCATCGATAATAAGTGCATCTGGGTTAAGTCGTTCGACGTAGCCCACGAGGCTTGGGATTATGAGTATGTCAATCCCAACGACGAACTCAGCGACGAGCTCTATGTGGATTTGCTCGGCAGCCGCAAGCCTATCCTCTTTATCGAGGGCGACAGTGTGCATAGCATCGACTCGAAACTCTATACGCTGGTGTTTAAGGAATACACAGTGAAGCCTATGGGCAGTTGCGACAAGGTGATAGAGGCAACTCGTTCGTTCAATCAGCTGCAGTCGTTTCACAACCTCGACAGCCGCGGCATAGTGGATCGCGACCGCCGCGACGAAGGCGAAGTGAAATATCTGCGTAATAAGCGAATCTTTGTGCCCAACGTGGCAGAGGTGGAGAACATACTTCTACTCGAGGGCGTGGTGAGGGCGGTGGCTCGCTATTGCCACTGCGATGAGGAGCGCGTGTTTGGCCGCGTGAAGCGCAACGTGCTCAATATGTTCCGTGCCGAACAGACCGACCAAGCCCTCGAACATGTGCGCCATCGCGTGAAGCGCAATGTGGAGGTGCGCATCGACAAGCGTTTCGAGGACATCACTGCGCTCGAGAAGCACATGATATTCCTGATTAACGAAATCAAGCCACGCGAGATGTATGAGGACATCTGCGACAGATTTAAGTCGTATGCCGACACCAACAACTACGATATGGTGCTGCGCGTGTTCAACGAAAAGACCATGCTCACCCAGTGCGGCGTGGCTCAGATGTGCGGCTTGAAGAATAAAGATGAGTATATCAAGACCATTCTCAACATATTGAAGCACAACGGCCGCGAGGCTAAAGCCATACGCACGGCAGTGCTGAAGTGCTTCGGGCTCGATGAGGAGAGTCTTGCCAAAAATAACTGATAATTTTTTAACCGATTTATCCCCTGCTCGCCTATGGACAGGGGCGAAATTTTTACTACTACTATCTAAAGAGAGATGAAACGACTGAATGTATGGATTGAGGCGATACGCCTGCGCACGCTGCCGGTGTCGGTGTCGGGCGTGGTGATAGCCATAGCGATGGCTGTGTGGTTTGGCGAAGAACGATGGGTGCCAGCGGTGCTCTGCCTGCTTTTTGCCATCTTGGCACAGATAGTGAGCAATTTGGCAAACGAATACTACGATTACCTTCGCGGAGCGGATAAAAAAGGCCGAGTGGGGCCCCGACGCGGCGTCACCGAGGGCGACATCAAGCCCGCCACGCTTCGCCGCGTGACTTTCGCCACGCTTGCTGCGGCGTGTGCTGTGGGCTGCGGACTGCTGTTCTACGGCGAGTGGTGGCTCATAATAGTGGGCGCCGTGATAGCCATTTTTGCCCTGGCTTATAGCGCAGGACCTTATCCGCTGTCGTATCACGGACTCGGCGAGGCTGCTGTGTTTGTGTTTTTCGGTATTGTACCGGTCAATTTCACCTATTACGTTCAAGCCGGGCATTTCGATGCCTTTGCCATGTTGGCTTCGATGTCGATAGGTTTTATGGGCGTGAATGTGTTGCTGGTGAATAATTATCGCGATATGGAAGACGATATCGATGCCGGCAAACACACCTCGGTGGTGATTTTCGGCCGCCGACTTGCTGCCACGGCATATCTAATAAATGGTTTTGTGGCGATATTCTTGCTTTCGCCCGTGTGGCTGCGCCTTGCGCTGATGGGCGCGTGGTGGGGCATTGCTCCAGCCCTAATCTACCTAGCCATACACATCGCCAACTGGGCTAAACTCAAGACACGCACCGGCGCCGAACTCAATCCGCTGCTTGGCGGCACGGCTCGTGCTATGCTTGTGTTCACGGTGCTATTTGCGGTGGTGCTTGTGTGCTCGGGCATTTTCTGTGGCACAGCCTCCACAGCCGATTGGTAATCAACACAGTGCAAAATCGAAGCTCTATTACAGAACTATTACGATAAATAGAATTTCTGAAGATTTTTTAGCAAATATTTTGGAGATATTTAACAGTTGTTGCTACCTTAGCAGCAGATTTGTATGACCTAATTATTTCGTAATCTACAAAACGATTCATTGTAAAAAGTGAAACGATGATGCTGCACTTCTCCTGTAGATGCATAATAGGCACGCAGAGAGGTGCATTATTGTATTTAATAAGTGCCTGGATTGCCGCTATATAGCGGCGGCGAGCGGCACTCTGCTTGATAAGGACGATGCGATGCGTAGGCTACATTCGTGCACAGCTATGGCGTGTGCACAATCGGCTAAGCAGCATCGGGATATGCCATAATTGCTTAGTTAATCATTTGTAAATGCCACTTGATATGACTTCATTAGACAAAATTAATAACAGCATTGAGTGCCTTATGCTGATTTCGAAGCATAATCGTTATGAGAGCACTATCGACGGATTGGCGATTGCCGATTCGGTGTATTTCGATATGCACGGCGTGAAAGTGGCGGAAAACGACCTTTGCCCGGGCATCTACGTTAGAGTATCTGGACTACAGGTAGAAAAAATCATGGTAAGATGATAGCATCAAAGAGAGATGTAAATACCAAGAATGGGTGTTGCCGTGAGGCAATGCCCATTCGC
>CALZAF010000117.1 GCA_945612775.1 uncultured bacterium
ATTTTGATGTAAAAATCAGTCAATAAAGCGCTTGGTGATGCCGCTGTAGTTTTCGATGCGGCGGTCGCGTAGGAAAGGCCACCAGCGGCGCACTTGCTCGCTGCGATGGGTGTTGATTTCCACAATAGTCGCCACTTCTTCGTCGCTTGGAGCGCGATATAGAAATTCGCCTTGCGGACCAGCCACGAAACTGCGTCCCCAGAACTGAATTCCGTTAGTTTGACTCGATGGGTCAGGTTCGTGACCGACGCGATTAACTGTTATCACAGGCAAACCATTAGCCACAGCATGACCGCGCTGAACTGTGGTCCAAGCCTCGAGCTGACGCTCTTTCTCGGCATCGGTGTCGCTGCTTTCCCAGCCAATGGCAGTAGGGTAGATGAGCACTTCGGCACCTCTGAGTGCCATTAGGCGGGCAGCTTCGGGATACCATTGATCCCAGCAAACGAGCACACCAATGCGTCCGAGCGAGGTGTCGATAGGTTCAAAACCTATGTCGCCAGGCGTGAAATAGAATTTCTCGTAATATGCAGGGTCGTCGGGGATATGCATTTTGCGATATTTGCCTGCTATGCTGCCGTCGGTGTCGAACACCACTGCAGTGTTATGATAAAGTCCTGTGGCGCGTTTCTCGAATAGAGATGTTACGAGCACAATGCCATTGCGTGCTGCCACCTCTGAATATGCATCGGTAACAGGCCCGGGAATTGTGCATGCAAGGTCGAAATTATCGGTCGATTCCACTTGGCAGAAATATAGCGATTCGTGCAGCTCTTGCAGCACAACCATATCGGCGCCTTGTGCGGCAAGGCTGTCGATGCGTTCTACAAGCGTGCGGTGGTTGGCTTCGACATCGCTTGTGCGAGAAGCCTGTATGATACCTACTTTAATGATTTCTTTCTTCATAGATTAAGTGAATTTTTTGGGAACTGCATAGTCACGCAGTGCAGCGACCCGTGTTGCTTGATAAGTGCGTTGCAGTCGATGCCTACAACTCGGCGGTTAGGCATAGCCTTAGCTATTGCGTCGAGGGCTGCCTTGTCGTTCTGCGGCTGGTTGTAGATTGGCACAAGCACGCTGTGGTTGGTGATTAGAAAGTTGGCGTAGGTGGCAGGTAGTCGGAGCCCATCTTCGTCGAATATCGCATCGGGAAGCGGCACTGTCACCAGATTATAAGCCTCGCCGTCAGCGTTGCAGAATGTGGCAATCTGTTCGCCCATGGCCTTGAGGCAATTATAGTGCGAATCTTCAGCGTTGCTACACTCCGTAAAAACTATAGTATTGCCTTCAACAAAACGCGCAAGGGTGTCGATGTGGCTATCAGTGTCGTCGCCTTCAAGGTCGCCGTGGTCAACCCATAGCACTTGCTTGGCTCCGAAAGTGACCTTTAGATATTCCTCAATTTCCTGCTTGGTCATCTCACCGTTGCGGTTAGGCGATAGCAGGCAGTTGCTTGTGGTCATGATTGTTCCGTTGCCGTCGCTCTCAATAGAACCACCTTCGAGAACAAAGTTTAGGTGATTCTCGAGACCGTTGGCAAACATGCCTTCAGCTTCGAGGCCGCGATTGATGAGATTATCGTGGCAAGCGGCAAATTTCAGGCCCCAGCCGTTGAATTTGAAGTCGAGAGGCACATTTTTGCCGTCTTTGACCACTGTGATAGCTCCGAAATCGCGCGCCCAAGTGTCGTTAGTCTCTACGCGATATATGTGCAAGCGATTCTGGTTAGGAATGTCGCTGAGCTGCGCCTCTACCGATTCTGGTTCGGGCGTAACGATAACCAAATCTTGGTCGGAAGTGATGGCTTCGGCGATGTCGTGATAGCATTGGCACACTTCTTGGAGCATATAGCACCAGTCGGTGCCAGCATGAGGCCACGACATCAATATGGCATCCTGTTCAGCCCATTCGGCAGGTAAAAAGATTGATGTATGATTGCTCAAAATATTTTATTTTGGGGTTAAAAATTAATTTTCGTTCAAAAGTACAAAATTTATGCGGTATAAGCATTATAAGATGCGTAAAATAGTGAATTGCTAAAATAATAGTGGCACAAAATATATTGTTGATTAAAATATATTTGTAATTTTGCGTAAGTATTTTTAGATACATTTCATAGACATGAAAGGATTGAAATCGATAGCCGTTGCGCTCATTTGCGCATCATTGGCATCCTGCGTAAGCAAGAATGAACATTTGGAGAAACTTATCCCCAGCGATGTGGCTGGAGTGGTGTGTGTGAATATGCCAAATGTGATAGAGAAGTCGGGTATTAAGCAAGGCGATGACCTCAAGTTGCCCGACGACCTGAAGGACGTGTTAAAAGCCAACGAAGAGTCGGTGCTATGCCGATTGGTAAAGAATGTGCCGAATGTAGGGCTTGAGATTAAGGAAAAAGCTTTTGTTTATTTCCCGAAGAAAGATTTCGACTATGTAATGCTCGCGGCGCTCGCCCATGAAGACAAGGCAAAGAACCTCATTACGCACAAGACGGGATGCCGTTTCGAGGATAAAGATGGTGTGGATATCGCCATCTCGGGCAACGATGTGTGGGCTGTGGGTGACGGTGTGCTGCTTAAAGCGGTGCTTAAGAGCAGCAGCGACGCAGATAAAGCGTCGAAACTTGTGTCGGCTATCATCAACTACGACGGAAAGAGCATTGCCGATGTGCCAGAGGCAAGCGCATTGGTGAATGTAGAAAAAGAGATTACTGCATATTTCGATGCACAAAGCATAGAGGTAATTATGAAAAGCAATCCCGTGATAAGCACTTGGGTTGCCGACTATCCAATTCTTCACCTGCTGGTGGATAATGACGTTAAAAGTTTGACGCTCGATATGTCGTTCAATGGCGATAATGGCGAAATTAATGCCGACTTGAATATGGATGATAATTGTCAATTTGCCCAGCTGCTCGATGCCGTTCTGCAAGAGCCATCGAATGAATTTTTGGCTACAATTCCTAATAGCATGCAGATGGTGATGTCGATGAGCGTAAACGGCTCAAATCTGGTGCGTTTGCCTCAGGTTTATCAGATGCTTATAAAGGTGAATGAGATGCCATTTCTCGGCAGCTTGCGACTTGACAGCATGGTGAATGCCATTTCGGGGCCTATAGCCGTGGGCGTTTTGGAAGATCCCTATTTCGAAGGCGATTATAATTATGTGTTTGCCGCTGAATCGAGCAATCCGCTGTATATAGTAGATTTGATAGCACGCTTTGCGTCAAAAATGGGTCAAGATCCCGAGGTGTATGAAGGCGAGTATATCTACTCTTATAATAACAAGCAGGTGAAAGTGGGAGTTAATGGTAATGTGGTTTACATAAAGATGCTCAACTATGAGCAAACCGAAGGTTATGCCAATACGATTGAGGGCATGAATGCTCTGTTTGGAGCTTCTAACCTTGGCATTTACTGCCATATTACTGACAAGGCGATAAATTCTACTCTAAGCATAGGATTGAAGTCGAAGAGGCAGATTAAGGGCACATTTGTGGCAAACAACGAGGGCAATGCCATGATGCAGTTTATCAAGCTGCTTTGCAGCATCGAGCCTGTGAATGATTATGATTACGATATGAGCAACACCATAGATTCGGATAATATGGTTGGCGAGTTCCATGCATTTTAAGTGAGAAAAATGGCTAAAGTATCAGTAATAATACCGGTGTATAATGCTGAGCGATTTGTGGCTGAGACCCTGCAGTCGGTGCTGAGCTCCACTTATCGCGACATTGAGGTTGTGTGCATCGACGATGGCTCGACCGACGACTCGCTCGCGGTGCTTCGCGAATGGGAACGCAGAGACCCTCGTGTGAAGGTGCTGTCAAAGGCCAATGGTGGCGTGTGCGAAGCCCGAAACGATGCCATAAAAGCATCGACTGGCGAATATATACTGCCGGTTGATGCCGACGACCTAATTTCGGAGTCTTTTATCGAGCAGGCTGCAGCTGTGTTGGATGCTAATGGTAATGTGAAAGTGGTGGCACCTACAGCCGAATTTTTCGGCGATCGAACAGGTCGCTGGGAATTGCCGGAATTCTCGATACACCTTCTTGCCCGAAAAAATATTATGAGCATCTGCGCTATGTATCGCCGCGAGGATTTTAACCGCACCGAAGGCTATTGCAAAGAGATTATTGCTCGCGAAGATTGGGAATTTTGGATTGCATTGCTCAAGAATGGCGGCGATGTGGTGCGTCTGCCCGAAGTGGGGATGAAATATCGCGTTCAAGCCAACAGTAAGCGTGTGAGCGACCGCAAGCTGAAGCATCACGTGATAGATGTGCTAAACCGCAGGCATCCCGAGTTTTTCGAGCGAGAGCTCGGCGGTCCGCTGCGCTACCATCGCACATGGTCGAGGCTTATTAATAGGGTGGTGCGCTTGCTGCATCTCGGATAAGGATTCAATACGTAATAAATCATAAGGGCGATGATGGCATTGGTCATTATCGCCCATTTTTGCTATTAGCAACTGATAGGGCAGAACCATTGAGAATAAAGAGCTTCGATTGGGACTGAAGGTTCGCAATTAGCAACGAACGAAGCGAAAATGAATAATACATGCCATTTTTTATCAAACTTTCTATTGCTATATTTTATATAAATAAAAATTTTGTTATCTTTGCAAATAATATTTTGGAAGAATAACCAAAGTAAATACCAGTAACCAATCACAAGTTTACTATCACATAAATTCTATATTATTTTTACATGAAAAGTATTTATACTTTCGGTAATGGCCAAGCAGAAGGCCGTGCCGACATGAGAAATCTTTTGGGTGGTAAGGGTGCCAACCTTGCAGAAATGAACCTCATCGGGGTTCCTGTGCCTCCTGGTTTCACCATCACCACTGAAGTTTGTAACGACTACTACAAAGTTGGACAAGACGAAATCGTAAAGCGTCTTCAGGACGAACTTGAGCAAGCAGTTAAGCACATCGAGACATTAATGAACTGCAAGTTTGGTAGTGTTGAAAATCCTTTGCTTCTTTCTGTTCGTTCAGGTGCTCGTGCATCAATGCCAGGTATGATGGACACCATCCTCAACCTTGGTCTTAATGACGAAGTAGCAGAAGGTATGGTAAAGAAGACCAACAACCCTCACTTCGTTTACGACTCTTATCGTCGTTTCGTTCAAATGTATGGCGACGTAGTTCTTGGCATGAAGCCAGTTAACAAGGAAGACATCGACCCATTTGAAGCCATCATCGAAGAAGTTAAGGAAGCACGCGGCATTAAGCTCGACAAGGACCTTTCGGTAGAAGACCTCAAGGATCTTGTAGCTCGCTTCAAGAAGGCTATCAAAGCTCAAACCGGCCATGATTTCCCAAACAATCCTATGGAACAACTTTGGGGTGCAATCTGCGCTGTATTCCGCAGCTGGATGAACGAACGCGCTATCCTTTATCGTAAGATGGAAGGAATTCCTGACGAATGGGGTACTGCTGTTTCGGTTATGGCAATGGTATTCGGTAACATGGGCGAAACTTCAGCTACAGGTGTTTGCTTCAGCCGTGACGCTGCTACTGGCGAAAACATCTTCAACGGTGAATACCTCGTTAACGCACAAGGTGAAGACGTTGTTGCCGGTATCCGCACTCCACAACAAATCACTATCGAAGGTTCACGCCGTTGGGCTGCTCTTCAAGGCATTTCTGAAGAAGAACGCGCAAGCAAATATCCTTCGATGGAAGAAGCTATGCCAGAAATCTACAAGGAACTCGATGCTATCCAAAATAAGCTCGAAAACCACTATCACGATATGCAAGATATGGAGTTCACCGTTCAAGAAGGTAAACTTTGGTTCTTGCAGACTCGTAATGGCAAGCGCACTGGTACTGCAATGGTGAAGATTGCTATGGACCTCTTGAAGGAAGGCCTTATCGACGAAAAGACTGCAATCTTGCGTTGCGAACCACAAAAGCTCGATGAACTTCTTCACCCAGTATTCGACAAGGACGCATTGAAGAAGGCTAAGGTTATCACTCAAGGTCTTCCTGCATCTCCAGGTGCTGCATGCGGTCAAATCGTATTCCACGCCGATGATGCACAAGCATGGCACAACGACGGTCACCGTGTAGTTATGGTCCGCATCGAAACATCGCCTGAAGACTTGGCTGGTATGTCGGCTGCTGAAGGTATCCTTACCGCTCGCGGTGGTATGACTTCGCACGCTGCAGTTGTGGCTCGCGGTATGGGTAAGTGCTGCGTTTCGGGTGCTGGCGCTCTTAACATCAACTACAAGACTAAGACCCTCGAAGTAGAAGGCGTAGTTTACCACGAAGGCGATTTCATCTCTCTTAACGGCTCTACAGGTCAAGTTTATGCAGGTGAAATTCCAACTAAGGCTGCTGAACTCTCTGGCGACTTCAAGGCCCTTATGGACCTCTGCGACAAGTACACCAAGCTTCAAGTTCGCACCAACGCTGATACTCCACACGATGCACAAGTTGCTCGCAACTTCGGCGCTAAGGGTATCGGTCTTACTCGTACTGAGCACATGTTCTTCGAAGACAAGAAGATCGTTGCAATGCGCGAAATGATCCTTTCTGACACTGTAGAAGGTCGTGAAAAGGCATTGGCTAAGCTCCTTCCTTATCAGAAGGCTGACTTCAAGGGCATCTTGGAAGCTATGGACGGCTGCCCAGTGAACATCCGCTTGCTCGACCCTCCTTTGCACGAATTCGTACCTCACGATCTTAAGGGTCAACAAATCATGGCCGACGAAATGGGTATCAGCCTTGAAGAAATCACTAAGCGTGTCAACAACTTGGCAGAAAACAACCCAATGCTTGGTCACCGCGGTTGCCGCCTCGGTATCACATTCCCAGAGATTACTGCTATGCAAACTCGCGCAATCCTAAGCGCAGCTTGCGAACTCAAGAAGGAAGGTAAGAACCCAATGCCAGAAATCATGGTTCCTCTTATCGGTATCCTCCACGAGCTCAAGCAACAAAAGGAAATTATCCAAAAGACTGCTAAGGAAGTGTTCGCAGAATACGGCATCGAAGTAGAATTCGAAATCGGTACAATGATCGAAATTCCACGTGCTGCCCTCACTGCCGACCGCATCGCTACCGAAGCTGAATACTTCTCATTCGGTACCAACGACTTGACTCAGATGACATTCGGCTACAGCCGCGACGATATCGCAAGCTTCTTGCCTGTTTACCTCGACAAGAAGATTCTTAAGGTTGACCCATTCCAAGTTCTCGACCAGAACGGTGTAGGACAACTCATTAAGATTGCTGTTGAACGCGGTAAGGCAGTTCGCCCAACCCTTCGCACCGGTATCTGCGGTGAGCACGGCGGTGAACCATCTTCAGTTAAGTTCTGCGCTAAGGTAGGTATGGACTACGCATCATGCTCTCCATTCCGTGT
>CALZAF010000118.1 GCA_945612775.1 uncultured bacterium
CTTGAGGCGGGTGATAAACTCATCGGCATCGGCCTTGCTGAGCACCAATGGCGGAAGCAGGCGAAGCACATTTGTGCCCGATGCACCGGTAAACACGTGTTGCTCTTTGAGCAAACGCAGGCGCAATTCCTTCACTGGTTCTTCAAACTCGAGGCCTATCATCAAACCGCGGCCGCGCACTTCCTTGATTTGCGGCAATTTTTTGAGTTCGGCTATCAGATATTCGCCCACTTCAGCAGCATTCTGCACGAGGTTTTCCTTCTCGAAAATCTCAAGAACAGCTATTGCAGCGGCACATCCGAGGTGATTTCCGCCGAATGTGGTGCCGAGCTGACCATATACAGGCTTAAACTTTGGACTAATAAGCACTCCGCCAAATGGATAGCCATTGGCAATGCCCTTAGCCATAGTAATCATGTCGGGACGAATGCCAGCGTGCTGGTGAGCGAAGAATTTGCCCGAACGGCCGTAGCCGCTTTGTATTTCGTCGAGAATGAGCACGGTGTCGTGCTTATCGCACTCGCTGCGCAATGCCTTGAGGAAGTCGTGAGTTGGTATCTGCACGCCGCCCACGCCTTGAATGCCTTCCACTATCACAGCGCACACATCGCCGGCTGCCAATTCGCGGGTTACGGCGTCTATGTCGTTGAGCGGCAAGAAGGTAACATGGCCATTATCGTTGATTGGAGCCACTATTTTAGGGTTGTTGGTAGCTTCAACGGCAAGCGAGGTGCGTCCGTGGAATGCCTTATTGAAGGCTATCACGCGGCGACGTCCGTTGTAGAACGATGCCAATTTCAGCGCATTCTCATTGGCTTCGGCGCCCGAATTGATGAGAAACAGCTGATAATCGTCGTAGCCGCAGGCCTTGCCGAGCAGGTCAGCCAAGCGCTGTTGCAGACTATTGATCACCGAGTTGCTGTAGAACACGAGGTTCTCGGCTTGATGCTTTAGTGCCTCCACATAGTGTGGATGCGAGTGCCCCACCGAAATCACGGCATGGCCTCCATATAGGTCGAGATATTCGGTGCCTTCGCTGTCGTAGGTATGGCAACCCACGCCTTTCACGATTTCTACATCGAATAATGGATATACATCGAATAGTTTCATCTTTCCTGTAGTTTGATTGATGGTAATTGTTTTCTTATCGCTGCCCGCATCAGAATGCCGAAGCCTTCAGCCCGAGACCTGCCTTTTCATCGATGCCGAACATGAGGTTCATATTCTGCACTGCCTGACCCACGGCACCCTTCAGAAGGTTGTCGATGGCGCAAATCATGAGCAGCTGATCCTCATATTTTTCCACATACACCACAGCCTTATTGGTGTTAACCACCTGCTTCATGTCGGGGCTCTTGGTGGTGAAGTGGGTGAATGCAGCATCGGCATAATAGTCGGCATATACGCGCTGCACGTCATCGAGTGCGGCATCGCACTTGGCGTAGGCTGTCACAAATATGCCTCGCGCAAAGCAGCCGCGTTGGGGTATGAAAAGCACTCTGCCATCGTAGCCAGGGTGCAATTCCTCGATGGTCTGCCCTATCTCGAGCAGATGCTGATGGCGGAATGTCTTATACACCGAAATATTATCGTTGCGCCACGAGAAGTGGGTGGTGGCACCCGGCTTCTGACCGGCTCCGGTGCTGCCTGTGATGCCATTCACATGGATGTCGCCGCTGATAAGTCCTGCCTTTAGGGCTGGCAACAGGGCAAGCTGTATGCAGGTGGCAAAGCAGCCGGGATTAGCCAAATGCTGGCATGCCTTTATCTGCTCGCGATGTGTCTCGGGCAGACCGTAAACATAGTCGTGGCTCGGCGCTGCTATTCTGAAGTCCTGAGCAAGGTCGATAATCTTCACATTCGATGGTATGCTGTGCTCCTTGAGGAAGGCTTCGCTCTTGCCGTGGCCGAAGCAGAAAAACACCACATCCACTTTATCGAATGGCATCTCGCTGCTGAAGGTCATCTCGGTGTCGCCTATCAAGCCTTCGTGCACCTCATACACCTTATTACCGGCGTTGCTCTCCGAGTTGGCAAACACTATCTCCACCTCGGGGTGATTGAGCAGCACGCGTATGAGTTCGCCGCCTGTGTAGCCTGCGGCGCCTAAAATTCCTACTTTAATCATAAGCAATCGCTATTTTTAGCGTTGTTCATCGGGGTGAGCCAAATAATAGGCACGGAGCGCTGTGCTCGACACCTTAATAAAGCCCTTGGCGTCTTCCGACGACCATGCCTTGGCTGTTTCGCCATATTCGCCGAGCTTGTTCTTCACCAAGTCGTTTGGCGAATCCACGCCGAGTGTCTGGAAGCTATATGGGCGCAATTCGAGCGTTACTTCGCCGGTGACATTGCGCTGCGAACTTGTGAGCATGGCTTCGATATCGGGCATCACTGGTTCGAGATATTGGCTCTCGTGCAAGAACATGCCGTACCAGTTGCTCACTTGGTCCTTCCAGTATTGTTGCCACTTAGAGAGTGTGTATTTCTCGAGGAAGCGGTGAGCGCCTATGATAAGCATAGGGGCAGCAGCCTCAAAGCCCACACGGCCCTTGATGCCGATGATGGTATCGCCCACGTGGCAGTCGCGGCCTATGGCGTAGGCTGCACCTATCTTTTCCACCTCTTGAATGGCGGCGATGCGGTCGTCGTATTTCACACCGTTCACCGAGCATAGCTCGCCCTTTTCGAATCCAAGTCGAAGCACTTCAGGCTCTTGCTTGGTGGGGTGCTTTAGGTAAGCCGATTCGGGCAGACCTTGCGTAGAATCGAGGATTTCACCACCGCAAATCGATGTTCCCCATATTCCCACATTATAAGAATACTTCAACTTGGTGAAATCGGCAAAGAATCCGTGCTCGTTGAGGTAATCTATCTCCTCTTGGCGCGAAAGGTTGCCGTCGCGGGTGAGAGTGATAATCTCCACACCTGGAGCGAGCACCAAGAATGTCATGTCGAAGCGAATCTGGTCGTTGCCGGCACCTGTCGAACCGTGTGCTATGGCGTGCGCGCCAATTTCGTTGGCATAGCGAGCTATGGCTATGGCTTGGAATATGCGCTCGCTGCTCACGCTGATGGGATAGCAGTTGTTGCGAAGCACATTGCCATATACCATATATTTTAGCGACTTGTCGTAGTATTCCTTTGTCACGTCGAGCGTAACGTACTTCACTGCGCCAAGTTTATAAGCGTTTTCTTCGTTTGTCTTGAGTTGTTCGGGGCTAAAACCACCGGTGTTGGCACATGCGGCATACACATCGTAGCCGTCGTTGGCAAGCTTCATCACTGTGTAAGATGTGTCGAGTCCACCCGAAAATGCCACTACCACTTTTTTCTTTTCCATATTGTATCGTTTTTTTGTAGTTGTACGTCAAGTTAAATCAATTTTTTGTCAGCTTCGAATCCGATAATATCACACCAGGCATTGGCATGCCCAGCGTGATTTGCATTATCGATTCGGTGATAGTTGCTACTTAGCGTCGTTGAGGTGCTCGGCTGGATCGTAGAGCATGCCGGTGCATAGGCACTTCGATCCGCCATAGCGCTGCAAGATGTCGTAGTTAACGCAATTCTCGCATCCGCGCCAAAAAGCCTCATCGTCGGTCAACGAAGGAAAAGTGACAGGACGATAACCCAACTCGCTATTCATTTTCATTACCGCCTCTCCTGTGGTTAAGCTGAATATTTTTGCCTCAGGAAACATTTCACGCGATAAATCAAAAATTCGTCGTTTAATCCGCTTTGCCAATCCTATTCCCCTGAATTTTGGTGATACGATAAGACCTGAGTTTGCCACAAACTTCTTGTCGCTCCAGCACTCAATGTAGCTGAAACCGGCAAATTCTCCGTGATAAAGCGCCACTACTGCCTTGTGTTCGCGCATCTTCTGTGCCACATATTCGGGCGAGCGCTTGGCAATACCGGTGCCGCGGATTTTGGCTGCGTCGGCAATTGTAGTGAGAATCTCATCTACATACTGCACATGTTCTGCTCCAGCCACAACGATTTCAATTTCCTCTGAATTCATTCTCTGATTCAAAATACTTTAATTAATAATGTTACTAATACCATGCTGGTCACACCTCCGCCGGCGCTTTCGGCACCGACTTCGGCACAACCTGCTATCTTTTCTATATCTATTTTTTCTACTTCTATAATGCGCTGCTCCGTGGCTCTAAGTAATGCAGCCTACTCTTTTATCCCACACTTGCGTGGTCCCGTGGTAGCCTAACCGAATCGGCCGGTTACAGTTCCCCGGGATTAGGGATAAATTTCGACAGCGCCTTAGTGGCCTGCTCGTGTGTTACGCCTTCGCGTAGCACTGCAAACACTGTGTTGGCTCCTGCTATGGTGCCTAAAATTTCTTGCGACTGGGCTATGTCTATATCGTAAGCCAAACCGCTGGCATAGCCGTTGCGGGTCTTAATTACAGCTATGTTGCCCGAAAATTCGAGCGATACGAATCCCACTTTCGACGACCCCGACAATGGTGCATTGCCCGACTTCAACATCGAGTCCTGCAAATCGTTGGCATCAGGTATGATATACATATATCCTCCGCCGTCTGTTGCCACCTTTGTGGTCTTCAACACTTTCAAGTCGCGAGACAGTGTGGCTTGTGTTACCACCACTTTCTCAAGCGCCAAGAATTTAGCTAATTCTTCCTGACTTCCTACAACATTGCGTCGTATAATTTCCTTGATTAATTGCAATCGTGCTCTCTTGTTTTTCATCGATTTTTATAGTTTGTTTAATTCGCTACAAAAATAATAACAAAAAATCACATTTTTACCATTTTTCCGTCTAATTCGCAACTTAAATCGCATTTTTATTCATCTTTAGGCCACTTTTTGGCACCTAAAGAGATAAAACCGTCAGTTTTTAAGTTTGTTTTTAAGGATTTGACACCTGATTTTGCCCCTCGGCAAGAATGTGAATGAGAGAGCGCGCTGCAGCAGAGTTTACACCCTCAGCACATCTTTTTGTGCCGTAACGTGGGGCATGCATCGTCGCATGAAAGGAATGATTAGGAAGTAGAGCATCATCACTATCGCCATATTTACTGCCAAACGGCTCCACCCGAATGGCACATACTGCTTTAGCGCAATGTTAAGCAGCTGATACAGCACCTGATGGGTGCATAGTATCATTATCGAATAGCGGCCCCAATAGGTCACCACCGGCACATGGCGCAACTTCTTGGCTATGAAGATGGTCATCATCGCGCCAGCCATGCCGCAGATGTGCGCCGTGAAGTAGCAGTTGGCGAAGTAATTGCTGCGATAGTCGAGCGGATAGGCAAGCAGCATAAGCACACCGATGCACGCTGCCACAGCCCACCACAGATACCTGTCGTATTTCCACCCATAGCGCAGAGCACCGCTCTTGCGACTGAGCAGATAGCCGCAGGCAAAGAATGGCATTGCCGTGAGTGCCGTGTCGATGTAAAGCGGCAGATTGCAGCTTAAGTAGCTCAGCGTCATGCCCGCCACGCCTGCTGCTGCCGATAGAGCTATCACCACAGCCGTGGAGCGACTGCCGAAGCGATTCGCTATTATATATATAATGTAGAAAATGATATTCACATCGAAGAGGCACAGCAGAAACCATATCGCTGCGTTAGGGAAATTCTCGCTGCCTATCTGCATCAGGCTCTCGCCAATGCCAAGTTTAGGATTGAAAATCTGCATTTTAATCCCCCAATGGCTGTACAACACAATAGGCAGCGCCACACCGAAGGCAAGGTAGAAAAAGGCAAAAGGAATAAGCAACTTGTTGACCTTGCGCTTGAAGAATCCCCAAAATCCCTCATATTGCTTGAAAAACACACCCGAGAGAAAGAAATAGAGCGGCATTCGGAAGCACTTCAGCACCGAGTCGTAGGGGAAGCTTACCTTATAGTATGCCATCATGTGCGACAGCACCACCAGAAGTATGCACATACCCTTGGCCAAATCGATATACTCTATTCTCTTAGTCGTTGACTGCATCACTCATTAGTAGTTTTCAAAAAACGGGTGCAAAGTTAGCAATAATTCTCGATTTTGCGCCCCATAAGCTGAATTTTAACCTTTTACACTTTGCCACAGCACTTAAAAAATGTAAAGAGATGCGCCCAAGCTATGTCGAGGCGCATCTCTCATTATTGATAATCATTATGCATCGGGTGTAGTCTGCGCCCACCATGCGGAGCGGCAGCTATCGCGATGCCCGATAGGTTTTACTTAACAATCTTAACAGTCTTGCCGGCTACGTTAACCACATATACACCGCCTTCGAGGTCGGTTGCAGGAATCACTGCACTGCCATTGGCTGTAGCTGTAGCCACTACCTTACCTGCTACATCATATACCACTACTTTGCCTTCGGCATTAGCCACTACTATGTTGCCACCTTCCACGGTCACCTTCATCGGGTTAGCTTCAACCAATTCTACACCCGAACCAGCGCTTTGCTTAACAGTGAATACCACATCGGTGCATGTAGGACTCGAGATTGTAACCTTAGCCTCACGGTCGGCTGCTCCAGCTTCCATCTTGCCAAGAGTTACAGTCACCTTACCCTCAGCGTTCGAGCCTGCGCCGCTCACCGATGCCCAGTCGGCTGCATTGCCTTCGCCATCGACTACGGTATAGGTCAAGTCGGCTGCATCATAGTAGGTGTCGATAGCCAATTCGGCTGTACCACCTGCCTCACCAAGCTGCACTTCGGTAGCACTGAGTGCTTTCAACCATGGGTCTTCCACTTCGAGTTCCATATACAAGTGGGTCTTTGTAGGTTCACCGCTGTCATTGGTCAAAGAGGCTACATCGAACACGAATCCCACATTTTCACCGTTTTCCTTACCGGTGAAGTAGATATACTGCGATGCGTCGTCGTTAGCATCGGTAGTGATGGTCTGAACCAAGTAGATGATATTGTTCTCATTGCTATTGAGGTCATACACCATAGCAAAGATATCTCTATCGAGCAAGATAGGATTCTCTCCTTCAGCTACTGTGAAATCGAATGGAATCATATAGTAGTTATACGAACCACCGAAATTGTGCACCTTCATATCAGCAACTTCACATTCAGCCGCTGCAAATGCGCCATAAGGCATATTGTTAGGTGCGCAACGATAGAGCACCATGCTGAGCTTAGAGTCGTCTTGTATCAAGCCATAAGCCATTACCCATACTCGCTTGATGATGCATGGCTTAGCAGGCTTTTCAAATTTTGTAAGGAAGCCAAGAGTTTCCAGATAATCGGTCTCGGTAGGAGTGCTGCCAAAGAACATTTGTGTCCAGATAGTGTTGGTGAACTTATAGTAACCGCTCAATGGGATAGACTGGTTATTGTAAAGCAGCGACA
>CALZAF010000119.1 GCA_945612775.1 uncultured bacterium
TCATCGAAAAAGTGTGAATTTTTACGATTTATATCATCGAAAAAGTGTGGGTTTTGCCGATTTCAATCATCGAAAAAGTGTGAATTTCAAGCTTAATAGGCTGTATATCAAAATTATAGCGAAAATAATAAAAATCAAGCTCGGCGTGGGTGAAAATCTCTTGGCGCGGAGCTTGATTTTCTTGTTGAGAGTGGGATATTTACCCTATTTGGTGTAGAAGTCGATTAAGCGAGAGAGGGCGCGCTGGCATACTGGGCAGAATGCGTCGGCGGCATTGGTGCGCATACGGCAGTCGTCGGCTGGGCGGAACATGCCTTTTTCGGTGTAGCCGGCGCCTTCGTAGATGCCTACGCCTGGCACTTTGTCCTTAATCATGTCTTGCCACTTAGCAGCGAAGTTTCGCTTGTTGGTAATATTTTGCTCCCAAGGCTCTACTTTTGGGCTATATACTTCGGGGTCGCCATACTGGTATTCGTCGGCGAGGCCGCCGAAGCTGTGGCCAAATTCGTGCACTACCACAGGCTTGAAATTTGCGTGATGGGCTGTGGTGAGGGTGTAGTCGTTGTAGATTCCGCCGCCGCCATATTCTTCGGTGTTGGCGAGGATGATGATGTGCTCATACATCACGCCGGCAATGGCGTCGTGCATCTTCTTGATGCTTGTGGTGGTGAGGTAGCGATCGCTATAGAAGGTGCTGAAGTGCGAGTCGAATGCGGTGTCTTTCCATTCGCCGAGGCGAGGCACGCTCATGCCGCTTTGGCGCGATGGGGTAAAGACAGCTACGATGTTGAATTCGCCGCTGCGGCTGGCAAACGGTTCGTGCGAGAATAGTGCCTTGGCAGCTTCGCGAGCATCGGCATAGAAGAGGTCGCGTTCCGATGCATCGTAGCCTTCGGCGAGGATTGCCACATCGATGCTGCGCTCCACGCTTCCGCTCTTGTGGATATAGGCGTAGTCAAGGTCGGGATTGCGGTGCTTTTTGGCTATGAGTATGTCGGCAGGATCCACGGTGTGAACATATTTGGCAGTCACTTTCTGCTCGGCATCGATGAGAGTAACCGTTACTTGCGTCTTAGCCAGCGGCATAGGCAGAAGCACGGTGTGCTCAAACGAGCGCGAGAGTTGGTGCGCCTCGTCGGTGCTAATCCACTCTAAGAATAGCGACGAGAATGATGTGCGATAGATTACTTTGCCGCTTGCCTCGTCCTTCATCTCCACTTGTCCGTTGCCGAGCAGAGGAATTTGGTCGAGGTTATGGTGGCGTCCAGCCCATACTCCAGTGTTAGAGAGGCCGTCGAGCACCACGCCTTGCTGCTCATTGTTGCCGAAGAATTGATAGTCCACTCGCAGCGTCTGACCGCTGAAATAGTCGGCAAAGGCTATGCCCGATTTCGATGATTTAGCTCCAAGAGCCAACACCGAAGCCACGCATAGTGCTAATGTGAAAAAATATCGTTTCATAGTAGGTTTATTTTAGTTATGATATGGTTTAAAAAAAGTGCAATAATCAGCCTCGTCCGGTGATGATTTTCTTAATCTCGTTGAGTTTGTTGAGGGCATCTACGGGAGTAAGGTTATTGATGTCGCAATGTATTATTTCATCGCGCACCTGGCAAAGCACGGGGTCGTCGAGTTGGAAGAAAGAGAGCTGCATGCCGCTTTCCACGCGAGGTTTAGCCAATTGGTCGGCTTTGAGGTCGTTGCCATGGTTGGCTTCGAGCTGTTTTAGCACCTCGTCGGCGCGTCGCACTATGGTCTGCGGCATACCGGCGAGTTTAGCCACATGAATGCCGAAACTATGCTCGCTGCCGCCACGCACGAGTTTGCGCACGAACATCACTTTGCCATTGATTTCGGTCACTTTCACGTTGTAGTTGGCTATTCGCTTAAACGAATTTTCCATCTCGTTGAGTTCGTGATAGTGAGTGGCAAATAGCGTCTTGGGGTGGAATCGGTTCTGCTCATGCAGGTATTCCACAATAGCCCAAGCGATAGAGATTCCGTCGTAGGTGCTTGTGCCGCGGCCGAGTTCGTCGAATAGCACGAGGCTGCGCTCGCTTATGTTGTTGAGAATCGAGGCAGCTTCGGTCATTTCGACCATAAAGGTAGATTCGCCGAGCGAAATGTTGTCGCTTGCGCCCACGCGGGTGAAAATCTTGTCGATTATGCCTATTTTAGCCGCCTGTGCGGGCACGAAGCATCCTATCTGAGCCATCAGCACTATCAGCGCCGTCTGGCGCAGCAAAGCCGATTTACCCGACATATTTGGACCGGTAATCATGATAATCTGCTGGTCGTTGTTGTTGAGGCGAATGCTGTTGCTCACATATTTTTCGCTAATAGGCAGTTGCTTCTCAATCACAGGGTGACGGCCCTCGGTGATGTCGATTTCGAGCGAATCGTTGAGTTCGGGGCGGTTATATTTGTTCTCGATAGCCACGCGAGTGAATGCGCAAAGGCAGTCGAGGTGCGCCACAAGGCTCGAATTGAGCTGAATGGCGGGTATATAGTCGGTCACGGCAGCCACGAGCTCGTTGAAGAGGCGAGTCTCGATGATGGCAATCTTCTCCTCCGCGCCGAGAATTTTTTCTTCGTATTCCTTGAGTTCGGGAGTGATATAGCGTTCGGCGCTCACCAGCGTCTGCTTTCTAATCCACTCAGCCGGCACTTTGTCCTTATGCGTGTTTCGCACCTCGATGTAGTAGCCAAACACGTTGTTGAACGCCACTTTAAGGCTTGGAATGCCGGTGCGCTCACTTTCGCTCTGCTGGAGTCGCAGCAGGTAGTCCTTGCTCGAATAGCTGATTTCACGCAGTTCGTCGAGTTCGGCATTCACGCCTTGACTAATCACATTGCCGCGATTAATCAGGTTGGGCGCATCGGGATTGATTTCGCGGGCTATGCGGTCGCGGATGAGTTGGCACAAGTTGAGCTGTTCGCCTATGCCGCGCAGCACCTCGCAAGTGCTGTTTTCGCAGAGGCGTTTAATGGGCTCGATAGCCGCCAAGGCAGCGCGGAGCTGCACCAATTCGCGCGGCGAGATGCGTCCCACAGCCACTTTCGACACCAGTCGTTCAAGGTCGCCTATGGTTTCGAGTTGCTGCTTGAGCAATTCGCGGCCTTCGGTGTCCTTAAAGAAGTGTTCCACCACGCTGAGGCGGCGATTGATTTGCTCCACGTCCTTGAGAGGGAACAGAATCCATCGGCGCAGAAGGCGCGCGCCCATAGGAGAGAGTGTTCGGTCGATTACCGATAGCAGGCTCTTTCCGTCCTCGCCCATCGAGTCGATGAGTTCGAGGTTGCGGATGGTGAATTTATCGAGTCGCACATATCGGTCCTCCTCGATGCGCGATATGGTGGTGATATGGCTGATGTGGGTGTGCTGAGTGATGTCGAGATAGCACAATATAGCGCCGCTTGCCACTATGGCGCTGTGCATGGTGTGTATGCCAAATCCCTTTAGGTTTTTGGTCTCGAAGTGCTTAAGCAGGCGGTCGGTGGCGGTGTCTTCGTTGAAAACCCATTCATCGAGTTCGAAGGTAAGGTAATTGGCGTTCATCGTCTCGCTGAAGTGTGCGCGCATGCCGCGTTGCACAAGCACCTCCTTGGGCGAGATGTTGCCGAGCAATTTCTCGATATAGTCGGTAGAACCTTCGGCAGTAAGAAATTCGCCTGTGCTGATGTCGAGAAACGCCACGCCGCAGCACTTTTTGCCGAAGTGCACCGCTGCAAGGAAGTTGTTCTCGCTGCGATTGAGCACATTGTCGTTAATCGACACGCCAGGCGTCACCAGTTCGGTGATGCCGCGCTTCACCAGCTTCTTGGTGAGCTTAGGGTCTTCGAGCTGTTCGCATATAGCCACGCGCTTACCGGCGCGCACAAGTTTGGGCAAATAAGTGTCGAGTGCATGGTGCGGAAATCCAGCCAGTTCCACGCTCTGCGCCACGCCGTTGGCGCGACGGGTAAGGGTGATGCCCAGAATCTCCGATGCCGAGATGGCATCGTCGCTAAATGTCTCGTAGAAGTCGCCTACGCGAAACAACAGCACCGCATCGGGATGCTTTGCCTTCATCTCGAAGTATTGTTTCATCAGCGGGGTTTCAACTATCTCTTTTGCCACTTGTTATTGTCGTTTTGTTGATGTTTAGGGTTATCAAGCAAAGTTAGCAAAATAATTGTTTCCCCACAAATAAAAGTTTTGCACAGCATCACCTTTGGCGGATAGATGTGCCTGCGGAGGCTTGGGTTATTTTGTGTTCCTTTTACTTTTTGTTCTTGAAGTCGGCAGGCCAAGTCACTTCGTTTATCACCCGGTTGCCGTCGTTGAGGCGTATCCAAGTGCGGAACGACCGTTCGCCTTCGGTAAATTCTATTATGCGTGCTCCGTTGCCGCCCTGAATGTCGTTATACACCGTAGCGCCGCCAGTGTAGCGGCCGTAAGCGAGCGCCATGCCCTTCCATTCGGTGATATAGTCGTTCACGTGGTCGTGACCGGCAAAGATGCACATCACATCGCGCTTGATGAGCATCGATGCGAATAGTCCGGTGTTGATTTTTGGGCAACAAACGGCTTCTTTGCGTGTTCCTACCATAAAGTTGTCGAATCCGGCGACGGCGTATTCAAATTCGGGCACGGGGATGTGCATAAATGCCACCGAAGGCACCGGTTTGCTGCCGGCAACGGCGGTGAAGCGGTCGCTTGAGCTGCAATACCAGTCGATTTGGTCGCGCTCTATCCAAGCATAGCCCGATACAGCCTCGGGTGCTTGCGAATCGCGGTGCGAGTCGAACATATATAGCACCAGCGCATCGCGGTTGGCATCGCTTTTCTTCACAGTAAGCACATAGTTTGTCACGCCCGACACACCGTTAGTGGTGCTTGTGAGGTTGCCTGGCTTAGTGGCGAGATGCTCAAGTATTTGTTCGCCAGTGAGGTCGAATTCTATGTCGTGATTGCCGAAAACCACAGCAAAAGGCAGGTTTCGCTCAATCACGGGCGCGAGGGCTTGGTCGTAAGCCGGTTTTGCCGGACTGGCAAACACCACATCGCCGGTAAACACCACCAAGTCGGGCTTTTCGGCATCGAGTATGCGGCGCATATTCTCGCCTGCCACGTCGCTGCGCGAGTCGTTATACATCCAGTGTACGTCGGTAAACTGCACAATCTTGAATTTCTTGTCGGCGCCGAAGCGCAGTTGAGCCATTGCCGAGCAAGAGGCTATCATAAGAGCCGCAATGGCGGCTAAGCGAAACAATCGGTTGCGTGTCATAGTGTGATAATGGGGCTAAGGAGGTTAATTATTCGAGGTTTCTGCCTTCGTATTTTGCGAGTGCGGTGCGCCACTTCTCCGAAAGCGGCTTTGAAGTGTTGGTGGCAAGGTCGTAGCTCACCATCACCACGCTGCATTGAGCCTTGATTTCGCCAGTAGCGGTGTTGAAGAGTTGTTGCACCAGTTGTATGCTCTTTTGTCCCACGTGCACTGTCTGCGTCTGCACAGCCACCTTCTCGTGGAAGAATGTGGGGGCGAAGAAGTTGCAGTTGATGTTAGCAATCACAATGTCGGCCTCAGTCCAGTTGATTTGTTCGCCGCGCACCTCGTTGAAGTAGCTCGACTTAGCGAGGTCGAACAGGATGAAATATACCGAGTTGTTAAGGTGTCCCAAGGCGTCGATATCGTTGAATCGCAGTTGCACGTCTTGGGTGTGACGGTAGGGGGTATCAACCTCAATACCATATTTCTGATTTTTGGTTGCCATCGTTTTGGTTTGATAGTATGGTTATTTGAATATTATTTCGGTGATTACAGGAGCGCCAACAGCCTCGTTGATGCGCTTTATGAGCAGCGAGCGGTTCATCATCAGCTCGTTGCGCAGCGTTGCCGACGAAAGCCGCACCGTCATCACGCCGTTGTGCACCGAGCGGCTTATGGTGTAGCGGTTGATGCCATATCCCACCACATCAGCCCACACATACGAGGCTTTTTGCTCGTTCATGGCGGTCTCGAGGTTCTCTTGGCGTATGTAGCTGTCGATAATTTCGCCTATCTGTAGTGCTTCGGTTCGTTTCATTGTTCTTTATGCGTTGTGTCGTCGAAGCATTTGCCATGATCGACGATGAATATTCGGTAATCGGAGTCGATGCTTTTCACTATCTCATCGAGATGGGTGCGGTTGGTGTCGGTGATGAAAATCTGTCCGAAGTCGCTGTTGTTCACCATCTTAACTATGCTCTCCACGCGCAGTGCGTCGAGTTTGTCGAATATGTCGTCGAGCAGCAATATCGGCATCAGTCCGCTCATCTCTTTCAGGAAATCATATTGAGCCAGACGCAGCGCTATGGTGTAGGTCTTGCACTGACCCTGGCTGCCCGTTTTGCGCATAGGATGCGAGTCGAGCAGCAGATTTATGTCGTCGCGATGCACTCCATGGGTGGTGTAGCCCACTATCATGTCGCGCTCGCGGTTTTGCGCCAGCACATCAGCCATATTGCTGCCGTTGAGATGGCTATTGAGTTCTATCTTCACCGTCTCGTTGCTGCCCGCAATGGCGCTGTAGTAGCGCATAAAAATGGGAGTAAACACCTCAATCCACTTCATGCGAGCGCTGTGGATATATGCAGCCGATGTAATGAGCTGATGCTCCACCGTCTCAAAGAGTATAGGGTCGCGGTAGCCTTGGCGGATAAGGCTATTGCGGTTCTCTATAGCTTTGTTGTAGCGGATAAGGTGTGCAAGGTATTCGCCGTCGCCCTGCGCTATTATTTGGTCCATGAGTCGGCGGCGTTCTTCGCCGGCGCCACGAATCAGGTCCCAGTCCATCGGCGACACCATCACCAGCGGAATCAGTCCGATATGCTGACTCAGACGCTGATATTCCTTTCCGTCGCGCTTAAACGCCTTTCGTTTGCCCTTCTGGTAAGCCATCGATATCTCTATCGGTTCGGCGTGGCGCTCGTATCGGCCGCGCAGCATCATATAGTCGGCATCGTGGTTGAGTACCATCTGGTCGGTAAGGTTGCCGCAACTCTTGGCGAAACTCAGGTAATATATAGCGTCGAGCACATTGGTCTTGCCCATTCCATTATTGCCGATAAGGCAATTAATGTTGGGCGAAAAATCCAACTGACATTCAGTGAGATTCTTGAAGTTTACTATTGACAGGTTTTGTAGTATCATCAACTGCAAAATTACGAAATTCCCATCAAAAACCGCCAAGCCAAACGGCGCTAATTGTGGTAAAATGTGCAAAC
>CALZAF010000120.1 GCA_945612775.1 uncultured bacterium
GGTTCGGTGTAGGTAGTCTGGAACGTTGGGTGACCGTCCTTTATGCTGAAGCCTTCCTTTACTATAGAGCGCACAGTGGCATCGGCTGGAATATTGGTAAATTCCATCTTTTCACCGTCCCAGTCGAGCACTTGGTTAAGTCCTTGCAGACGTATAGCATTCACGCCCATCACCACCATTTCGTTGAATGGGCCAGCTTGCGAGAAGTCTGATTCTGAAGGAATGCGGTTGTCGGGATCTTCCTTACAAGCGCGCACCCAGTCTTGAGCGTGCGATAGTGTCACTTCGCGGCACAATTTAGGCACTTCAGGATTGCGACCCGACAAAAGGTATGGATCCTTGCCGTAGCAACCACAGATAAGCGTATCCTTGGTGCCGTAGAATATCAATGCGCCACCGGCATCGTTGAGCGACTTGCCTGCTGGCAGATTCAATGGTCGCTCTGGCAGCAGACCGCCATCATACCAGTAAACATCGACTTGCGGCATTGCCACCTTAGGCATATTGTCGCGTGCCGGGAAGGTGTACTTAATCATTTCGGCATTTGGACACGATTCCGACAGCAGCGGCGTTGACGAGCCTTGCACTTGGATAGGATATTTCAGGTTCAATGCCTTAAACACAGGGTGGAGTATGTGGCAAGCCATATCGCCAAGTGCGCCAGTGCCGAAGTCCCACCATCCGCGGAAGTTCCATGGGGTATAGATAGGATTATATGGGCGCATTGGTGCCGGGCCGATAAACGCATCCCAGTTGAGCGTAGAAGGCACCTCGGGAGTTTCCTTCGGACGTTCAAGGCCTTGTGGCCAGATAGGACGGTCGGTAAATGCCTCAACGCGAGTCACCTCGCCGATAACGCCATTCCAAATCCAGTTGCACACCTTGCGAACGCCATCAGCCGATGCGCCCTGGTTACCCATTTGGGTTGCCACGCGGTGCTTTGCTGCAAGTTTGGTCAAAAGGCGTGATTCGTAAACGGTGTGAGTGAGCGGTTTTTCGCAATATACGTGTTTGCCTGCAGCCAAAGCTTCGGCGCAGATGATGGCGTGAGTATGGTCGGCTGTAGCACACACCACTGCATCGCACTCATCGAGCATCTCGGCAAACATCTTCTTGTAGTCGTTGTAGCGCTTTGCCTTTGGATAGCGCTCAAACACATGCTGAGCGTACTTCCAATCCACATCGCAAAGGCCTATGATATCTTCGGTTTCAAGTTCGCGAAGCACTGCTGCTCCTCTTCCGCCAATACCTACTCCTAAAATTTTTAGTTTTTCAGTCTTCACTGTTTTCTTTTTCTTAGAGTCTTTTGCTGCTCCAAATACCGTTCCTGGCATCATTGAGAGTCCAATTGCTGCTGTAGTTCCTGTCTTGAGGAACGAACGGCGCGACATGTCTTTCTTCATATAATATCAGTTTTTATTTGTTTAGATTATTATTATGGTTTCTTGCTTTTCAAGGTTTGATATAATCCGCTGTATCACCTCGTTAGTCGATAATTTATCGCCTATTATATAGTACGAACGACCAAGCTTTTAACTACCACTAAAGGCACTTCCAGCTTTCCACAAAAATAGTCACTAATAGCCTAAATAGCACCTTCTACCGTATTAATAAATGTTAAATTCCAACAATAAAACACAGCAAAATCAACCAAGCAGCCAAAACATTTATGGCAATCTTAGTTCTGATACGAATTCGCAAAAAAATATCCGTCAAAAAAAACAGCGGCGACAAAGAAACATATTACCGCGCATCGCATCACAATATGCGCATCACATCGGCAAGGTTATCCACCTCGGCATCTGCCACAGGGCAGTTCTCGGTGCCTCGCAGATTGAAATAAATGGTGTGCCAACCGGCATTGTGCGCGCCGGCGATGTCGGCATCGGCGTTGTCGCCTATCATAACCGTAGTCTCAGCTTGCGCATGGCATTGCTCAAGCGCATAATCGAATATGCCCCGCTGCGGCTTGGTGATGCCGCAATCGTCGGAAATAATTATTTTGTCCACCAGGTGACGGATTCCCGCCGAAATGAGTTTGCGGTCCTGAACGCCCTTAAAACCATTGCTAAGCACATGCACCCGATAGCGTGAACTCAAATATTCGAGCATCTCTCGCGCTCCTGGCACTACGATGCGCTGCAAGGCAAGAAATCGAAGATATTCATCGTCAATCTCCTTCGCCAATGCCTCAACGCCTTCGCTCACACCTATCTGGCTAAGCGTATAGCGAAATCGCTCGGCAAGCAGAAAGTCCTTGGTTATCTCACCGTGATGATAAAGCTGCCACAACTCGTGATTCTTGGTAAGATACACATCGCGAAACACCTCATAACTCGGCTCCCAACGACTTAACCCGAAATGATCATACACATGCCTAAGCGATAGTTTACTATTCTCAGTAAACCACCACACTGTGTCGTCCACATCCACAAACACCGTCTTTATCTTCGATTTATCTATCATCTTTATTATTATTTCGTTATCAGCATCGGCAAATTTACAATATTTATCCTCAATCGGCAATTTTCGAGAAAATATAATTAAATTTGCACCAAGAAGAATAAAATCAATAATCTACCTATGACGACGACTCTACGAATATTAATAATAGCGATTGGAGCGACATTTTTCGCATCTTGCTCCGACGATACTTTCGGCGATGATGCCGAAAGCTACGAGGACTTGGTATGCTGGTCGGAGCCTGACTTGAAAGCTACTCCCAACTCTGACCCAGATGACACCACTATTCCTATGATTTTTCGCATGGGTGAAAAGTATAGTTTCAAATATAGGCTATTCCGCCCCTATGGATATGAAGAAAGCACCAGCAAGCTGCCACTGATTATCTACCTGCACGGACTCGACCAACGAGGCAACGACAACCTTGCACAAATGAATTATGCAGTGTATTACTTTATGCGTTATCCGCAATACCAGGCTTTTGCCGTTTACCCGCAATGCCCCGTAGATGCCTATTGGGCTCTGAGCAAGCGTCCAAATAACTTCAATCCCTCAAAAATGGAACTTAATCCCGAACATTGCTATATGGACTATGGACTTTGCCAACTAATAGCCGACCTCGAGAACACCTATCCCATCGACAGCAACCGAATCTACATCGTGGGGCACTCGATGGGCGGAATCGGCACCCTCGACATGATAGCAAGTCATCCTGGACTCTTTGCCGCAGCTCTCTCGTTCTGCGGAACCATCAATCCGCAACGATTCACCACCGACCACGAGGTGCCGCTGATGATGCTCCACAACGCCGACGACCGAGTAATCCCAGTGGAAGGCTCACGACAAACCTACAATCGTCTTCGCAGCCTCGGCAGCGAAGTGGTGTATAACGAAGGTGAAAGCGGCGGACACATCTGCTGGGCAAATGCCGTAAAAAACACCGACATGCTCGAATGGCTCTTCAGTCACTCACTCAGCGACCGTATTCAGCAAAATCAATAACCACATAATTTTATATTAACTAAAAATGTCTTCATCAAAACCCAGAATTCATTACCTCGACTTCATGAAGGGGCTTTGCATTCTCATGATTGTGGCTTACCACATCACGCCTAACTGCAATATCTATGGCGACGCCAACCATATGCTAATGTCGTTTCGCGTGCCTCTATACTATTTCCTGTCAGGATTGTTTTTCAAAACTTATAACGGATTTGCCGATTTCAGCCGTCGCAAATTCAACAATATAATCGTGCCATTCATCTTCTTCTACCTTATGGCATGCATTCTCGCCATGATATGCTGCGAAGTGTTCCACCTCGACCGCATGGGCCTCGTGGGCGACTCTTGGCAGTGGAAGTATCTGCTCGACCCAATCCTGCTCAACGACTTCCACTATAGCAACGCCCTATGGTTCTTGCTCAGTCTGTTCGAAGTAAACATTATCTATTATGTAATTCAGAAATTTCTATCCAAGCCGTGGCAATACGCAGCCATTGTAGCCACATCGGCAGGCGGATGGATCATTGCACACACTGGCCACATGCTGCCCATGCAGCTCGACACTGCTATGGTGGCACTCCCCTACTTCGTGCTGGGTCATATATTTAAGGACTGCAATGTACTCGCCACTCACAAGCGCGACCCCTGGGGATATGCTGTGCTGCCCGTAGTGCTTGCCGTGCTATTCTTCATAGCTCCCGAAATAAGCATCCACGACCGCATCGTGCCAAACTACTTAATGCTCTATGCCGTGCCATTCATCGCCATTAGCAGCCTGTTCTGGTTCTGCAAAAACCTGCCACGAATTCCCGTCATCACCTACATAGGTCGATACTCACTCATAGTGCTCGGCACACACAGCATCATTCTCGGACCTATCCGCTCGGTGGTATTCAAACTAATCGGCGAATCCTACGGCAGTTACTGGGCTGTGCTTGCCGTGGTGATAGTGGCCGAACTAATCATCATACCCATAATGATTAAGCTCTTCCCGAAGTTCACTGCGCAAGAAGAACTCATAAAAGCGCGCTAATTGAGCCCATAAAGAGCGTAAAGAACCACAATTTTATATTTTTTAGAACAAAAAATGCCTGATTATTAGTGCAAAGTCAAAAATAATTGCGATATTTGCACTGCTAAATCAAAATGGGTCGTTTTGGCCCAGCAAAAGATTATTGGATATTACTTTCTGCAAGAAATTACTATCCATTAATTTTTGCACTAAACGAATAATATTATTTAAATATAAAAAGACAATGACTAAAGCAGACATCGTAAACGAGATTTCAAAATCAACAGGCATCGACAAAGCCTCAGTACTTGAAACTGTAGAGAAGTTCATGGAGATTGTTAAGGATTCATTAGCAAACGACGAAAACGTTTATTTGAGAGGTTTCGGCAGCTTCATCATCAAGACCCGCTCTCAAAAGACTGCTCGCAATATTTCAAAGAATACCACTATCATCATTCCAGAACACAAGATTCCAGCTTTCAAGCCTGCAAAAGTGTTTATGGATCAAGTAAAGAAATAAGCACATTATTATAAAATTGCTTAACTTAAAGTATTCAAGATTTTATTAACCCTTTAACTAAGTACAATTATGCCAAGCGGAAAAAAGAGAAAAGGCCACAAGATGGCTACCCACAAGCGCAAAAAGAGACTTAGAAAGAATCGTCATAAGAAGAAATAATTCCACTTATTTCTCACTTTCTAATTAAGTCATATAAAGAACAAACAAGATTAAAGGAAAACATACATATCTATGAATTCTTATTCTCGTTTGTTCTTTGTGCTTTTAATAAGTCCTTCGGGACACAGCACATCGGTGACTTGATTACGATTCATTCTTTTTCCTGCTCACACAAGCAGAGCGCAAGCATCACCGTCAAGGCAGCTTTGCTCCCCCAAACAGTGACACGATGCTTGCACAAACGAACCCCACAGACCGCCCGCAATTCAGGGCTGACGCAGCTTTTCATCAACACAAGCTCCGAAGCCCCCTGATTTGCCTCTCAGACTCCCGTCACGGAAGCCTTGCGGACTGTTCTACACACCTTATTTACAAAAGTAGTTATTTTTTTACACTGCAATGAGAAGCGAATTAGTAGTTGACGTAACACCATCCCACATATCTACCGCTCTGCTCGAAGATGGCAGGCTGGTAGTATTGCAAAAAGAGACGCGCGACGTGTCGTTTGCCGTGGGAAACCTCTACATTGCCAAGGTTAAGAAGCTAATGCCCGGACTCAACGCCGCATTTGTGAATGTGGGCTACGAAAAAGACGCATTCCTTCACTACCTTGATTTAGGGTCACAGTTCAGCACATATTCTCAGTTCATAGGCAACGCACTCTCCGACACTCATCAAGTGCCCAACCTATCTAACACAGCATTGCTGCCCGACATCGACAAGCACGGTACAATTTCCGACGTACTCTCCCTCGGTCAAAAACTCATAGTGCAAGTGGCTAAAGAGCCTATATCGTCGAAAGGTCCTCGACTAACTACCGAAATTTCATTCACTGGCCGATTCCTTGTGCTGACTCCTTTCAGCAACAAAATCTCAGTATCTCAAAAGATTAAATCGGCGGAAGAGAAGTATCGCCTCCGCCAGACTATTGAAAGCATACGGCCTAAAAACTTCGGAGTAATAGTCCGCACTTCTGCCGAAGGCAAAAAAGTGGCAGAACTCAACAGCGAGCTCAAAACGCTGGTTAGATATTGGGAAGAAAGCCTCGCTAAAGCTCAGTCGCTCGACGCTCCTGCACTTATCTACGAAGAAGAAAGCAGAGCCGTAAGCGTGATTCGCGACATCTTTAGCCCATCATTCGAAAATATTTTCGTCAACGATGCCGGAGTCTATGAACAGATTTTCAACTATGTGAGCCTAATAGCCAACAACCGCAGTGACATTGTAAAACTTTATGCCGACGATGTTCCGATCTTCGATCATTTCAACATCACTAAGCAGATTAAAACTTCTTTCGGGAAGACGGTGTCATTTAAGTCGGGCGCCTATCTTATTATCGAAAGCACCGAAGCTCTACACGTTATCGACGTGAACTCGGGCAATCGTTCTAAGAACTCCGACTCCCAAGAAAGCAACGCTCTCGACGTAAACCTTCGAGCAGCCGACGAGATAGCTCGGCAACTGCGTTTGCGCGATATGGGAGGTATTATTGTAATCGATTTTATCGACATGTCGAAGTCGGAACACCGACAAGCACTCTACGAGCACATGCGTACTGCCATGGCAGGCGACAGAGCTCGTCACAACATATTGCCACTCAGCAAGTTTGGCCTTATGCAAATCACTCGCCAAAGAGTGCGCCCTGCACTCGACATAGTGACAAGCGAATCGTGCCCTTCTTGCCACGGCAAAGGCGAAGTGCAACCTTCGCTGCTTTTCACCGATGTGCTTAAAGACAAAATCGATTACTTGGTTAACAACCTGAAAATAAGCAAATTCAAGATGTATGTGCACCCCTTCGTCGATGCCTACATCAAACGCGGCTTAATTTCTGACTACCTGCGTTGGCGCAAGGAATACGGCTTCGGCTTCAAGATTATTCCTAACCAATCGCTCGCCTACCTTGAATATCGAGTTTTCGACCTTAAAGGCAACGAAATCGACATCAAAGAGGAAAAGGACACAAGCTCCTCTGAAGGCAAAAAAGAATCTCGCCGCAAGAGCCAACAAGACGAATAACAAAAAAATAACCGATTGGAATCCTCGATTTCCAGTCGGTTTTTTT
>CALZAF010000121.1 GCA_945612775.1 uncultured bacterium
AACCCTGTATTAGTTGATAACATGAAACGCACACACCGAATAAGGAGACTCGCGAGGGTCTCTTTTTTCGTAGATATATCTCGGTGGTTTTTTGCCGTCGGCGTGGCAGATAGTGTGTAAATGTTGTTCTGTTTTTATCAAATCTCCGTAATTATAGGAAATCAGCGGTGAAATGTGTAAAAAAAATGCTATTTTTGCCTATTAAAAGGATTTTTAAGTCAAAAGGTTATGAAATATATTTTATCGATAATTATGGCTGTGGCGCTGAGCGTGGCGGCTGTGTCTCAAGAGAGGTACGAGAAGTGCGAATTGGTGATTGAAGGCGACACATTGCGCTATTGCGCCCTTGCGCCGCAGAGTGTGGAGCAGAATGTGAACTATCCGCTGGTGGTGTTTCTTCACGGTGCCGGCGAGCGTGGCGAGGACAATCAGGCGCAACTTTTTCACGGTTCGCAGCAGTTTCTCAATCCGGTGAATCGCGAGAAATACCCGTGCTATGTGGTGTTTCCACAATGTCCGAGCGGCAAATATGGAGCATATATCGACCGCCCCTTGTCGCTCGTTCCGCAAGAGATGCCTATTCAGGAGCAGCCATCGGCATTTATCAGAGGCGTGCATGCGCTTATTATGAAATACCTTGCCGAGCAGAATGTAGATCCTAAGCGCGTGTATATAATGGGCTTATCGATGGGCGCAATGTCGACCTACGACATGGTTATACGCTATCCCGAACTCTTTGCTGCTGCAGTGCCCATTTGCGGCACGGTGAATCCCAATCGCATCACCAGCGCGGTGACTGGCACTAAGTGGAGCATCTATCACGGCGATGCCGACACCACGGTGCCGCTTGATGGCTCGCGCGAGGCTTATCGCAAACTCCGTTCGGTGGGCGCCGAGGTGAAATACACCGAATTTCCCGGCGTGGCGCATGGCAGCTGGAATCCGGCATTCTCGATGCCCGACTTTATGTCGTGGCTTTTCGCCCAGCGACGCAATTAATACAAGACATTAAACTACAGAAATAAGAATAGCAGACACAAATGGTGGAAGAACGACGGAAATATGATTTCGACCGCGTGGTGCGCATAGTATTTGCAGCGGTATGCGTGGTGGCTGTGGTATATCTGATTAATTATCTGAGTGGCGTGCTATTGCCATTCTTTGTGGCGTGCCTTTTGGCCTATATCATCCACCCGCTGGTGAAGTTCAATCGCCGATGGATGCACTGCAAGAACAATGTTCTGCCCGTGGTGGTGACCTTGCTCATGGTGATAGGCATCATATCGGGTGCTATGTATGTGCTCTTGCCGTATATCTACGACGAGACAAGCCATATGGTGGTGATGCTCGGCGAATATGCGTCGAAACGCTTGGATATTAACTATTTGCCGCCCGAAGTTCTCGAATTTATTCGCCAATATGTCGATGTGAATGTGATAGTGAATCTGCTCAGCAAGGAGCAGTGGATGAATCTCGTAAGCGACGTGTTTAAGGAGACGTGGATGTTTGTGGGGGCTACTGCTAATGTGATAATGAACATATTATCGTGGTTCATAGCTGTGCTATACCTCATCTTCATCCTTATCGACTATGAGAAGGTGTCGAAAGGCTTTTCGCGCGCCATTCCGCACCGCTACCGCAGCGGCGTGCTCGATGTGGTGAACGATGTGAAGCGTGCCATGAACATGTATTTCCGCGGCCAGTCGCTGATTGCACTGATAGTGGGCATATTGTTCGCCATAGGCTTCTCGCTTGTGGGATTCCCTATGGCTGTGGTGCTCGGACTCTTTATCGGAGTGCTCAACTTGGTGCCATATCTGCAACTTATCTCTATTCCTATAGCATTCTTCCTTTGCCTGGTGGATGCAGTTGCCACTGGCGGCAATTTCTGGGCTCTTTGCGGTTGGACCACCGTGGTATATTGCGTGGTGCAAGCCTTCCAAGACCTATATCTTACGCCTCGCATCATGGGCAAGTATATGGCCATCAATCCGGTGCTGATATTGCTATCGTTGTCGGTTTGGGGTTCGCTGCTCGGTTTTGTAGGCTTGATAATAGCCCTGCCACTCACCGCTTTGCTGATGAGCTACTACAAACAATACGTGCTAACCGTAGATGGCGAAAAACTCGCTCCAGCCAAGCGCCCCACATCGCCCCAAGAGCCATCACAACCCAATGCCGAGGGATAGGGGGGAATGCAACAGCTAATTCACTGATTTGTAATAGATGCAAAAAAAATAAGATGCAATCGGGCTGGGCTCGGTTGCATCTTTATTTTGCCGCTTGGGAGCGGGGTTATTCTATTGTGCGAATGCCTTTGGCGTTGAGGGCTTCGATGATTTGGTTGATGTGGTCGTGGTTGCGGGTTTCCATTGCTACGCGCAAGATGCAAGAATTGACGTTTGCCACTTGGTTTGCGCCGCGTTCGTGGATAACCGACAGCACGTTAGCACCGAGCGAAGCGATGACTTGAGTCACTTCGTGGAGTTGACCCGGCTTGTCGGCCAATTCGAGAACCAGAGTACATTCGCGGCCGCTCTTAACCAAACCGCGCGAGATGATGCGGCTCAGGAAGGTAACATCTACGTTACCGCCGCTCACGATGCACACTGTGCGCTTGCCCTCGATAGGAAGTTTGCCATACATGGCTGCTGCCACCGAAACTGCGCCGGCGCCTTCCGACACCATTTTATACTTTTCGAGCAAGTGAAGTATAGCTGCGCATACCTCATCTTCGCTCACAGTCACCACCTTATCTACCCACTGTTTGCAGCATGCAAAGGTGTTTTTGCCCGGTTCTTTCACGGCTATACCGTCGGCAATGGTGGATACGCTGTCGAGGCGTTCGATGGCGTCGTGTGCGAGGCTGTTGTACATGCTTGGAGCGCCTTCGGCTTGCACGCCATATACCTTGATGTTGGGGTTGATTTGCTTGGCAGCATAAGCCACGCCGCTAATCAAGCCGCCGCCACCGATTGGCACGATGATACATTCCACATCGGGCATATCGTTGAGAATTTCGAGTGCTATAGTGCCTTGACCGGCAATTACTTGAGGGTCGTCGAATGGGTGAACGAAGGTCATGCCTTTTTCATCCTTGAGTTGCAGGGCGTGGTTGTAGGCATCGTCGTAAACGCCGGGCACGAGGCAAATCTCGGCGCCGTAGCTTCGAGTGGCTTCAACCTTAGAGATAGGAGCGCCGGCAGGGAGGCAGATGGTGGCCTTGATGCCGCACTTGGCTGCAGCCAGAGCCACGCCTTGAGCGTGATTGCCTGCCGAGCAAGCTATTACGCCGCGTTTCTTTTCCTCGTCGGAAAGTTGCGAAATCATGTAGCTTGCACCACGCACTTTAAACGAACCAGTCACTTGCAGGTTCTCAGGTTTGATGAAGATGTCGCTGTTCTTGCAGATAGAAGGAGCAGCAATGAGGTCGGTGTGGCGAATGATGCTTTTAAGCACATGCGATGCGCGATAGACCTCGTTGAGGGTGAGTTCTTTTTCCACGGTAGTATGCTGTTATGTGTTTGGGAAAATTAATTTAATAGTTAAAGATGAGCATTTCGGGCTTTATTAAGCCCGATAAAGCTCATCACATAGAAGTTTGTTTGTTGTAATTTCTTACTTTGCTGCGATAGTTTCTACTTCCACGAGCACATTCTTAGGAAGAGTCTTAACGGCAACAGCGCTGCGAGCAGGGAAGTCGCCGCTGAAGTGCTTAGCATAAACGGCGTTCATGGCAGCGAAGTCAGCCATATCGCTAAGGAAAACTGTGGTCTTAACCACGTTGTCGAAAGTATAGCCAGCTTCGGTGAGGATGGCGTTGATGTTCTTGAACGATTGAGTGGCTTGTTCGGTAATGCCGCCTTCCACTATTTCGCCTGTGGCTGGGTCGATAGGAATTTGACCAGAGATAAACAACATTCCGTTCACTTCGATTGCTTGGCTGTAAGGACCAATTGCTGCTGGAGCATTTGGTGTGCTGATTACTTTTTTCATAATATACTTTGTAGTTTTTGGGTTTTGTTTTCTAAAGTTTAGTTGCTGCGCAGCAGCGAGTTGCGGCAAGGTGTTGCCGGCACCAAGGCGCAGCTGCGCTTTTTATGCTACAAAGATAGTGAATAATGCCAATAATTATTCGTTTCAGCCTCGCGAAATTTCGATTTTTTGCAGTAATATGTGCAATGTGCCGCTCGGTGATTGCGCTCCGCCGCTGGGTGTATTAAAAATACCTAAAAATAAACTGAGATAAAGGGCTATGTAAACCTTAGTGCCAAGTTTTTGCGTATATTTGTGAGTTAGGAGCGCTAATCGAGTGCCGCGTGCCTCGAATTGCTTCTATGATAAGATAATAGGATAAACCCGACTTTTTGCCCGAGATGAAGAAAATAAGATACACATTGGTGAGTGCCTTGATGGCAATATTGCTGGCTGTGATGGCTTCGTGCAGCCAGAATTCGGCATATTTGCAGAGCTTGGTGGATGAAATGCGCCGCGAGTTCCCGGTGCCCAACGAGCTGGCGGATGGCGTGGTGCTGACGAATATCACCGGCGATGACGATGAAAACATGCTATTGATGGAGTTCACCGTTACCGACAATACTACCAAGGAATTTTTTCGCAATAGCGACTATTTCAGCATAAATGCGCGTTACACTCTCAGCGACAGCCAGTTTGCTCGCTTCAAGGAAGCCATGAAAGAGCAAGGATTCGGCATGAAGTTCGTGGCAAAGGATGAGAATGGCGCCAGCATCAACACCGTGACTATAGGAGCAGCCGATTTAGACAACAAGGAGCCTATAGGCGTGGTGGTGCGCGCCACCGCTATGGCTGAAAACGCTGCTTGCCCAATAGCCTATGGCGACGGCAGCGTGCTTGAGCGTGCCGAGGCGCAGGGCGACAGCACCATTGTTTATTACATCGAGGGCGGCGAGGCGTTCGACAAAATAGATTTCGCCAAGGTGGAGGATCAGATGAAGCGCCAGATGGTGAATTCGCTGGCTGGTGGCGAAAGCAATAAGCAGGTGCGCCATGATATGGGTATAAGTTATAAATACGTCTATAAGCACGGCGATAAGGTGTATCACAGCATCACCATTTCGCCCGGCGACTGGCTTACTTTCTGAATGATTTGATGCGCTCGCGTGGCGCTCCATAAAAATTTAAAAAATAATGACTTTTTTACAATTGTTACTATTATGATGTTTGTTAAGCAACGAAAATTATTGATTATGATGCTTGTGGTGCTATTCACAAGCGTTGCTGCCCAAGCCCAATTAAAGTTCGGCTTGACAGCAGGTATGCGTTTCGACCGTCTGAACGATGTAAAAAAGCATACGGGAACTAATATTTTAGGCGATAACTATAATATAAATGGTTATTACGTAGGTTTGAAGCTCGACTTGAACACGCCAGTGGGCTTCGGATTGGACTTTGGCTTGAACTTTTGCAACCGAAATATCGACAATGAAAACAAGTGGGGTATGGAACTGCCCATCAATCTGAAGTATAACATCAATATTCTGCCGGTGGTGAAGCCGTATCTGCTTGCCGGTTTGAGCTGCTATGCCAATTTCGATGATATTCATTACCACTACGACATGTGGGGCGATTCGGAAACTTGGACCGAGCGCATCGAGTATGCCTTAAACCTCGGATTTGGTGTTACGCTGGTTAACCACATTCAGGTGGGGCTGACTTATCAGATACCTATAGGCACCTACTATTATTATTACGATGATTTCGACACAGGCAGCTACGGCAAGCGCGCCAGCAACTGGGTGGCGTCGGTGGCCTATCTGTTTTAGACGGCTCGACGCGGGACTGCAATAAACATTAAGATATAGTAAAAGCAATGAAAAGGATTAAGAATTTAATATTACTGATAGCGATGGCTGCTCCGGCACTGCTGGTGGGGCAGGATAGGATAGATGTGCACGATGGCAACGGTCGTGGCGAACTGCGTGACACGGTGGGCGGACGGCTCGACATGGTGCGCTACTATGCTTTTCGCGACAAATCTACTGCCGAAGGCTATGCGCTGCAGCACAAAATAGGGCTCGATGCGCCCAAAATAGCCACTCAACTGTCGCCATCGCGCCAATTTGTGCCAAGCATCACCCGCGAAACTTTCGTAGATTCGCTGGCTCAGCACAGTCCCGATGTAGAGATTCCTACGCAATATGAGTATCCTGAGTATAATTCTCTGATTTGGCAACGCAGCATCTTTGCCAACGATTTTCGCCAGCAGGGCAAGATAGCGCAGTGGAACGATGGCTATCTTGAGGGCTACAGCATGTACGACACCCAACCTCTGCTTGGGTCGGTGCGTCAGGCTGGCGCTCTTGCCACTCAGCACTTCGGCGACCGCTGGACGGTGAGCGTGGGCGCAATGCTGATGAAATATAATGTGCCATGGAATGCCTATAACACTTTCGGAGGCGAGGCGCAGGTCGGTTATATGATTAATGACAATATCAGTGTTACCGCCTTCGGCAACTATGAGTCGGCGCCTTTCTGGAGCAATGCCAGTCGCGGCGGAATGGGCGTTTTCGGCGGATATATGACGTTCAAGACCAACAACGATAAATGGGGCGTTGACGTAGGCGCTCAGAATGTGCGCGACTTCCAGTCGGGGCGATCGGCTACGGTGCCTATAATCCGACCGTTCTATAATCTGCATGGGCAAAAGCTTGGCATCGACCTCGGCGGTCTGCTCTATCAGCTGTTTGAGAATGCAAGCATCAATCTCAACGGTGGCGGATACGGCCCCGTGGGTGCTCCTGCGCCTATGCCGATGGGTCAAAAGGCATTAGGCTTCGAGCGCGGAGGCGGCCGCCAAGTGCCGCCGATTAGATGATGAGATAAAAAATCTTATTTGCTGCGAAATAACATAAGCCGTTGTAATACTGTAAAATACAAATTATAGTATTGTTTGCTGCTAACATTTTATAATACAACACTATCCTATTTTAATTTTGTACTTATTACGGATTAACAAAAATGCGCTAAGTAAGATAATGTCTCCAAAGACCCATGAAGCACAGGCAAAATACGTGCTGTACTTTTCAATGCATATAATGGGCATAAAGAATGCTATCCATGAGATCGTATCAAAAATCTCTGACTTAAAGACCCCTTTAATGATTGCCCATAATTTACTGCTGTTAGTGAAAAGCAACCACAATGCCATGCTCATTATAACGATTACCTGGAG
>CALZAF010000122.1 GCA_945612775.1 uncultured bacterium
TCAACTTCAACAGCGAAACCCACACAATCGAAGATTGGAAGATAGAGAAGTAGGAATCAGCGGATTTTGCCATATGTCACATGTCGATGCGGCTGTTGTCGTATGCTAAGAAATTCAAGACGCGTAATGAATCTGATTCTTGTACCTCTAAATTGATCCATATCATCCAATCTCCTGGTTCGCCGTATATTCTACGCATCATTATGAGTGTATCTCCTGCTTCTGTTGGCAAAAATCGTTCAACGGTCCACTCTTGTTCATAAAGAGACCACTTGCCTAATGTTTGCAGCGTGGTGTCGCATACGAAAGGCTCGCCGAAAAGGTTGTCTAAATCGGCTAATGTTACCTTTTCACCTAATGGCACTTTACGGTGTGCATCATAAATACATTTGTCTGATGACTCCACGCGATAAAACAATGAAAAATCAATACTTTTGCGGCTATCACTATCAGAGTCGGATTGCTGTTTCCCACATGAAATTAATGCGGAAAAGACAAATGCAATAAGAATATATGCTATATGTTTCATACGTCAAAGTTAGAAATAATCCTTAGTTCAGCAACACTATAAATTTGAAATATCTTAAAGTACCTGAGCAACAGCAAGTTGCTCGGATTTCTGTCATATTGTGGATTTCTCTAATCTTAGTGTTGCAAAAAAAACGAAACCCCGGCAACTGACATGGCAAAGATAGTAATTAATTCAGACAAAATCGTTTCTTTCGACGGATTTCTTCCAATAATGTGACAATATCGTCAGCAGGCGGAATTTAACTATTGCTGTCCACTAAAATGATTACTTTTGCACATAGTTACATGTCTTAATAGCATAAGCAAAGTAACCGAAATGGACAGACTCTTGCAATAGGTGCCAGCCTCCAGTTTTTTTCTGCCCCGTTCAAAATTGTTTTATCGGACAGCAATAATTTTTTAGTCTCAGATAGCCATATATTCGAAAGGATTATGTGCGAAAAAAGGAGCGCAGCTCGCTTAGAGTGGCACTCCTTTTGTGTTGGAAGTTGTGTTTGACACTATTTTGGTAGGTGGAAAACGGTGGAGATTTCTTGCATTTGTGCCTGAGACATGCCGGTTGGCTCGAAGCCCATTGAGCGGGCGTCGCGATAGATGATGGCGCTCTTGGTGAGGGTATCTACCATGTCGAAGGCTTCCATTATGTTTTCACCAACGGCAAATACGCCGTGCTTTTCCCACATTACCACATCGTAGTTATCGTCGATGGCGCGAATGGTGGCATCGGCGAGTTCTACCGATCCGGGCAGCATATATGGCACTATGCCGAGTCCGCGAGGACAGAATGCCTTGGTCTCAGGAATCATGCTCCAGAGCAGATTGGTGAGCACATCCTTCTCAAGAAAACGGTCGCAGTGCGACATTGCAACCAGCTCAATGGGATGAGTGTGTAGCGATGCCTTGTAGGTAGAACCTTTGGCAATTAGATAGTTATGCACAGAGAGGTGCGAAGGCAGCTCCGATGTAGGCATCACTTCATTGTCGGCAATGATTTCATAGTGAGCACAGTCGTCGGTGATGCGAATTATCGACCCGTTGTCCATAGGCACGCGTGCGAGGTCGCGCATACGTCGGTTGGTGCCTTTGCAGAAGAAATACTGGCCGCGAAGGTGCGGCAAAGTCACTCCAATGGCCTTAGGTTCGCCTATGGCAGGAGCCTTACGTAGAGAATCGTCAACCTGCTCGGTGACGTTTACAGTGATGTTTCCGCCGTTGCGCTCAGCCCAGCCTTTTTGCCACAAATAGCCGGCTACTTCAGCTACTTGCCACACTTCGCGGGCAAGAGCGGGATTATTGTCTAAACAAGATTTCATATTCGAAGAGTTAAACAGTTAACACATTAAAGCAGTTGAGGCAGGAACGACGACACAATGAGCACCACCAAACCAGCCACAAGTACGGCAATGGTGGCACGATTGCAGCCTTTCCACTCCTTGAGGATAATGCCCCACACATTAGAGAACGTAACATTGAGTGCCATTAGTATGCACCACGAGAAAGTGATTAGCGTTGCCGAGCCTGCAAGGAATCCCTTTCCCAAGCTGAGTCCGAAGAACTGGCTGTACCAAAGCACACCGGCAAGAGCGCAGAAGAGTACGTTGCCAAGCCAGTTGTCGCGGCGAGAGTAGTCGCTCCAGGTGCGATTACGGGCGTTCTGATATAGGCAGTAGGCGGCATTAGAGACAAATCCGCCCAATGTAACCAGCATAGTGGCTATTAGCGAGCCAAAGAGTTCGGGAGTGTCAACGAATTGAAGCGGAGCACCAAATTCGAGCCCGATGTTGAAGCAAGCGCTCATAAGTCCAGCCATGATGGCTACGGTGATGCCTTTGGTGAAGTTGAACTGCTGTTTACTTTCGCCTTCAGCGCTCTTTTGGCGCATCGAACCAGCGACACCAATCACCGATATGCCCACAAGCGTAACGGCAACACCAATAAGCACAGGCGAAGTAAGCGACGATACATTGCCCGTAAGCACTGGGCCGAGAATGGTGCCCAAGGCGGCACAAGTGCCAAGCGAGATGCTCTGACCGAGAGCCACGCCGAGGTAGCGCATAGAGAGTCCGAATGTGAGACCGCCGATGCCCCATAGTGCTCCGAAGAACATGGTCATCAGTGCCTCCTGCGGATGAGCAGCGAGCAGTTCAGTTATCGATTCGCCTTCAGGCACAGCAAGCATAGCCCCGATGATGGGGAATATAATCCAGGCAAAGATGCCCTGAACGAGCCAAAAACTCTCCCAACTCCACTGCTTTACCTTGCGAATGGGCACATAAGAGCTTGATTGACAAAAACTGCCTATAGCTATGATTAGTAATCCAAAAAGAATTTCCATGATATATTGCTATTAAGAGGCGTGTGCAAGCCATGCGGCGGGGCATAGATAGCACACGCCAGAGTGATGTTAATTGCGCTTAGAAGTGATTTCAGCCTCGTAGCGCTCGATGTCCTTGATGTATTCTTCGCCCACAGGAACGCCATTTTGCAAGCAATACATGTCCCAAACGGCACCCCAAGGCATCGATTTCAATTCCTCGAGCATGGCAAGTCGTTCGAATCCCATATCTTGATCTTCGTATTTGCGTAGCGATTCGATAGGTTCGAGCAGAGCCAATAGCACGCACTTGAGCGTGGCGCGCGAACCGATGATGTATGCACCGATGCGGTTGATGCTTGCATCGAAGTAGTCGAGGCCGATGTGCACACGGTCGATGGCATTGCAGCGCACTATTTCGCGGCAGAGGTCGAGGGTATCATCGTTCATGATAGTAACGTGGTCAGAGTCCCAGCGCACCGGACGGCTTACGTGCAGCATCAGTTCGGGCACGAATAGAAGCAATGACGACACCTTGTCGGCAACGCTTTCGGTAGGGTGGAAGTGCCCGGTGTCGAGAGTGACTATTTTGCCGGTTTGAGCAGCATAAGCGGTGTAGAAGTCGCACGATCCCACAGTGTAGCTTTCGAGTCCGATGCCAAACACCTTCGATTCAAGGCAATCCTTCATATTGTCGTATTTCTGTGCAAAAATCTCGTCGAGAGAGTCCTTGAGCAGGCTGCGATAGAGCAGGCGGTTGACGGTGATGTCCTTGCTGCCATCGTGAATCCAAAGGTTCATAATGCAAGGGTCGCCTTGACGCTTACCCATCTCTTCAGCCACGGCGCGGCAACGCTTGGTGTGCTCAATCCAGAAGTCGCGAATGCCCTTGTCGGGATTAGAGAGAGACAGGGAACCCGATTTAGGGTGCGAGAACGAAGTGCTGTTGAAGTCGAGCTTCATGCCATTCTCTTGCGCCCATTGCATCCAGCTTTCGAAGTGTCGAGGTTCCACTTCATTGCGGTCAACCTTTTCGCCGCCGAAGTCGCCATAGATTTCGTGCAGATTCAAGCGGTGAGAGCCAGGGAGGAGTGATTTTACCATAGCTATGTCGGCACGAAGTTCGTCGATGTTACGAGCCTTTCCGGGATAGTTGCCAGTGGCTTGAATACCGCCCGACAGACTGCCAGAGTTCTCAAAACCCTGCACATCATCGGCTTGCCAACAGTGTAGCGATAGGTGAATTTCGTTCATTTTTGCGATAGCAGCATCGGTATCAACTCCGATGGCTGCAAACCGTTCTTTGGCGTAAGCATACGCACGTTCTATACTTTCAGTTTTCATATTAATGGTTTTTTAGTTTTTGTAATTTGCAGTAATTTCTAAGTAACGGCGATAGGCATGATTCCAAGCCTCACGCTGCGATGTGGGAGAGTATTCCACGAGTTCCACCGAAGCGGCTATGATGGCGCGCATATCGCTCAGCGACGAAGCTTCGCCAGCAGCGCGAGCTTGCATCACGGCGTTTCCAAGAGCAGTGCATTCAGCAGGTCCGGCAAACACTTTGCGGCCTATGGAGTCGCAAGTAAATTGGTTGAGAATGGCATTTCGCGAGCCGCCGCCTATGATGTGCAGGCATTCGATAGGCATCGGGGCAAAACTGTCAAGAATCTCCATCACCTGACGGTAACGCATGGCAAGACTTTCGAAGATGCAGCGAGCCGTAGCGCCAACACCTTCGGGAGGTGTTTGGCCAGTGGCGCGGCAATATTCGGCTATGGCGTTGATCATGCTCGGCGGATTGGCGAAACACTTGGCGTCGGGGTCGATTATTGCGGCAAAAGGTTCAGCTTTAGCCACCTCGGAAGCGATAGTGGCATGGTCGGCATTGATTCCAGCCGCATTCCACTCATTGCGGCAACGCTCAAGAAGCCACATTCCGCAAATGTTCTTCAGGAAACGCGTGGTGCCATCTACACCGCCCTCATTGGTGAAATTTTCGCGGCAGCTGCGCTCGTTGATAATAGGGTCGGACGTCTCGATGCCCATCAGGCTCCAAGTGCCCGAGCTGAGATAAGCGAAACGGTCGTTAGCGGCAGGTACGGCAGCGATAGCCGAAGCAGTGTCGTGACCAGCCACAGCAATCACAGGCACGGCACCAAGTCCGGTGATGCGTTGCACCTCTTTGGTAAGCACGCCAACGCGAGTGCCAGGCATCACGATTGGCGCAAATTGGTCGCGGCAGACACCCACAGCGCGAAGCAGTTCGTCATCGAGCTCTTTAGTCACAGGATTGAGCAGCTGCGAGGTCGAAGCGATGCTGTATTCTGTCACCATTTTCCCCGTGAGCAGATAGCTAAGCGCATCGGGCATAAAAAGAATCTTGTGGGCAGCAGCGAGCGCAGAATTTCCAGCCTTCTGCATTGCATAAAGTTGGAAAATCGAGTTGAAATCCATCACCTGGATGCCCGTTTTGCCGTAAACGCGAGTTGCTGGTATTTCCTCGAAGAGTTCATCGGGAATTCCTGCGGTGTGCGTGTCGCGATAGCTGTGAGGTGCGCCAAGCAGAGCGCCGTCGCTGCCAAAGCAAGCAAAATCCACACCCCAAGTGTCGATGCCAATCGACTCAATATCGATGCCACGACGAGCCACGGCGGTGAGACCGCCAAGAATCTCGCGGTAGAGGTGCAGAATGTCCCAATAGCAGTGATTTTGCACCTCGATTATGGGATTGGCGAAACGGCTGACCTCCTCGATGTCGATTCGTCCGTCATCGATGCGGCAAAGCATAGTGCGACCGCTCGTTGCGCCAAGGTCTATTGCAAAATAGTTCATATAGTTTATGGTATTTAATGGTTTAATGTAGCGTCCTGAAAATAGATTACAGATTATAATCTCACATAACATCGATGACGGGTAATGATGAGCCGCCATTGTTGGTGCAAAAGTCTGTTGGGTGTTCAATACCCCCACAGACTTTGACGACGGTCTAACGAGTCGCCGCCATTGTTGGTGCATTGCAAATTTATCATAAATCCGTCACATTATCAAAATCGGGGTAATAATTTTTCCATAGCCTATGAGTCTCACATCCCGTCCGGTACACATATTCAGGCGTGTGGCAATTCAGACTCAGGTGCGTCCTTTCGGTGTTATATGTATATTGCCTTGTGCAATTTCCCTACCGATGGTCCTGTGGGATTGCGCCCTGAAATGTATTGGAGCGACTGGCGCCATGCTGGCATGAGCGACTCGTGCACGGCTTTTCCGTCGCTGGTGTGCCTGGCGGCTACATGGAATCCCGAGATGGGTGTGCAATATGGCAAGGCATATAGCGAGGAGGCCATTTATCGCAAAAAGAACATTATACTCGGTCCCGGCGTGAACATATTCCGTTCGCCTATGAATGGCCGTAACTTTGAATATATGGGTGAGGACCCATATTTGGCTTCGCGCATAGCTGTGGGCTATATGCAAGGCGTGCAGTAGAACCATGTGGCTGCTTGTGTGAAACACTTTGCTGTAAACAATCAGGAGGCTAACCGCTATGGCATCAACACTATTGTGGACGAGCGTACCCTTCATGAGATATATCTGACTGCCTTTAAGGCTGCTGTGCAAGAGGGCCTCGTATGGACCATTATGGGAGTTTATAATAAATATGATGGTCAGCACTGCTACCACAACGATTATTTGCTCAACGATATCCTGAAAAATCAATGGCAGTTTGATGGTGTGGTAATCTCCGACTTCGGCGGGACTCACGACACTAAAGAAGCCATATTCAACGGGTTGGATATGGAGTTTGGCACTTATCTGGGTTCGATTGATGCGTTCAACAATTATTTCCTCGCTAAGCCGTACCTAAAGATGATAAAAGAAGGCAAAGTGGGCGAAACGGAGTTGAACGACAAGGTTAGACGCATATTGCGAATGATGTTCCGCACCAGTCTGACCGGAAAGATGCCATGGGGGTCGCAGGCTTCGGAGGCGCACATTGCCACATCGCGCAAGGTGGCAGAACCCGGCAAGTTTGAGATTCTAATTGGGTCGGCATCCGATGCCATTCGCTCGCGTGCTTCGTTTGGACAGAAATAATAGTTTTTCTCAAGATTAATAAAGAGGCTCGAATTCGGCAAAACATTAGTTTAATTGCCGAGTTCGAGCTGATTTTTTACGAGGTTGTAGTAATCACCGCGCAGGGCTGAGAGCGGCAATGGCGGTTAT
>CALZAF010000123.1 GCA_945612775.1 uncultured bacterium
CGAAAACTACAGCGGCATCACCAAGCGCTTTATTGACTGATTTTTACATCAAAATATCAATAATTAAAGCGTGCTGCAATGACTTGCGGCACGCTTTAATATTTAGATGCATTTGTCAATCATTCAAAACTTTAGTCAAGTTTATGAACCACGATTCCCGAGCGGAGTTTTGGTTCGAACCAAGTGGTCTTAGGCGGCATGATGTTGCCAGTGTCGGCAATGTCGATGAGTTGCTTCATGCTCACAGGATAAAGAGCAAGTGCCATCTTCATTTCGCCGCTATCCACTCGGCGCTTTAGTTCACCAAGTCCACGAATACCGCCCACGAAGTCGATACGCTTATCGCTACGCAAATCATGTATGCCAAGTATGTCGCGCAATATCAAATCCGATGAAATCGTCACATCGAGAACGCCTATCGGGTCGCTATCGCAGAATGTGCCAGGCTTAGCAGTCAAAGAGTACCATTCGCCGCCCAAATATAGGCTAAAATTGTGCAGACATGCAGGATGATAGATTTCAGCTCCCTTCTTCTCAACTTCAAAATTCTCGGCAATTTTTGCCAAAAATTCTTCCTCGCTTAGTCCGTTAAGGTCCTTCACTACTCGGTTATAGTCGATAATCTTAAGGTGCGATTCAGGGAAGCATACTGCCAAGAAGAAGTTATATTCTTCGTCGCCAGTATGATTAGGGTTAGCCAAAGCCTTTTCATGGCCCACAAGAGCAGCTGCCGCTGTGCGGTGGTGTCCGTCGGCTATATATAGATAAGGTATAGCAGCAAAGAGTTCGGTGATACGAGCCTTTGTAGCTTCGTCGTCGATTACCCAGAAGTGATGTCCGAAACCGTCTTCAGCCACGAAATCATATTCGGGCTCGCCGCTTGTGGTCTTATCTATTATCTCCTGCAATTCAGCATTATCGGGGAATGCGAAGAACACAGGCTCGAGGTTGGCATTATTCACGCGAACGTGCTTCATGCGGTCTTCTTCCTTGTCGCGACGAGTCAATTCGTGTTTCTTGATTACTCCATTAAGGTAATCATCAACATTTGCAGCCACCACAATGCCATATTGGGTGCGGCCATTCATAGTCTGCGCATAGATGTAGTAGTTTTCATCTGCATCTTGCACAAGCCACCCCTTGTCTTGGAAATTGCGGAACTGCTCCACAGCTTTCTCGTACACTGCAGGGTCATGCTCATCGAGCATAGGATCGAAATTAATCTCGGGCTTGATGATGTGATAAAGCGACATCTCATTACCTTCGGCTTCTGCCTGGGCTTCTTTTGAGTTAAGCACATCGTAAGGACGAGATGCAACTTTAGTCACCAATTCGCGTGGAGGGCGCAAGCCCTTGAATGGTTTTACTCTTGCCATAATTCTTCAGGTATTAATTTTAGATATTTAGTTAATGCTTGCGTTCTATTGTTTGCAGACGGTCAGGACCTACCGATACTATGGTGATAGGAACATTGAGTTTCTCTTCGAGGAATGCGATGTAGTCCTTGAATTCTTGTGGGAACTCATCTTCGCTCTGAATCTTGGTCATATCGGTGTTCCAGCCCTTCAATTCGGTATATACTGGTTCTACACCTTCGTCGATTGAGTAAGGGAAATCGCGAGTTTCAACGCCGTTCACCTTATATGAGTCGCAAGCCTTGATGGTTTCAAAGCCATCGAGCACGTCGCTCTTCATCATGATGAGCTGAGTCACACCGTTGAGCATAATGGTGTAGCGAAGAGCCACAAGGTCAATCCAACCGCAGCGACGCTCTCTGCCAGTAACAGCGCCATATTCGTGACCTATATCGCGAATCTTAGCACCTACTTCATCGTGAAGTTCGGTTGGGAAAGGACCGCTACCCACGCGGGTGCAATATGCCTTGAAGATGCCATAGACTTCGCCTATCTTATTAGGAGCAACGCCAAGACCCGAGCATGCGCCAGCGCAAACGGTGTTCGACGAGGTAACGAATGGATAGCTACCGAAGTCCACATCGAGCAAGCTGCCCTGAGCACCTTCGCAAAGCACGCTCTTGCCTTCACGAAGATAGCCGTTGATTACGTGTTCGCTGTCGATAAGTTCAAATGTCTTAATATATTCTATGCCTTCGAACCATTGCTTTTCGAGTTCAGCCACATCGGCGTCGAAACCGAGTGCATTGAGAAGCTTCACGTGGCGTTGCTTTGCAGCCTGATATTTTTCGGTAAAATTGCCGAAAACCTCGCCCAGGCGCAATCCGTCGCGGCTAATTTTGTCGGTGTAAGTTGGACCTATGCCTTTGCCGGTAGTGCCTATCTTGGCAGAACCTTTAAGGGTTTCGTATGCAGCATCAAGCAAGCGGTGAGTTGGCAATATCAAATGTACTTTCTTCGATATCTTGAGCACTTTCTTGATGTCGAATCCACTTTTCTCCAGATCTCTCGCCTCGGCAGCAAACAAGATTGGGTCCAGCACCACGCCGTTGCCGATGATGTTGACCTGACCTTTCTGAAATATGCCCGAAGGGATAGAACGAAGCACATACTTCTGGTTATTAAATTCAAGCGTGTGGCCTGCATTTGGGCCACCTTGGAAACGGGCGACTACGTCGTAGCGTGGTGTTAGCACATCTACCACTTTTCCCTTACCTTCATCACCCCATTGCAATCCAAGTAATACGTCCACTTTCATTGTTATGTCAATTTTATTATTTGTGAGTTAATAGTTATTTCTTCTTAGTTGGCTTCGATGCTGGCTTAGCAGGCTTTTGCTTCGGCTCTTTTTCTCCTGCCGCATCCTTTACATCGCTTACCTTTTTCTTCTTTCGGGCACAAGCATTGCACACTCCCTGAACATTGAGCGCAAACATCTCCGAGGTGAATGCCGAAAATTTCTTCGTATTGAGGTAGCGCATCAATTCCACGTCTTTCACCTCCTTAACTTTTCCGCAAATTCGGCATATCAGGTGTATGTGCTGCAACTTGTTATCTACCCTCTCATACTCGGCATGCCCCGAAAAATTATACTTCCTAAGCACACCACACTCGGTGAGAAGCTCCAGATTATTATATACCGTAGCTTTCACCACCTTATATTGAGTGAGCAGCAATTTGTTATATAGCATCTCAGCATCGAAGTGTCCGTCGAACTCAAGCACTTCGTGAAGTATAGCAAAGCGTTCAGGCGTCTTTCGGCACCCTTTCGACGCCAAAAAACGCGTAAACCTCTCTATCAACATCTCCTTATTTGAGTCGTCGGACATAAAATTCTTAGTTTTAAGACTTGATAATGCATTCGTGCGCCATGCGGCACAAGCCGCGGCTTGCGCATTGCGCCGAGGTGCCTATTATTACCGCATCTCTTCTGCAAAGATATTACAAATAGGTTAATTCTCAAACATAAATATCATAAAAGTTCACCAACTTTTGGCATAGTAATTGCAGATTACCTCTGTAAACATCACAAAATAATTAGAAATAATTAAACAAAAACACCACATTTTGATTATGAACAACGCTTTTTCAAAACAGATCAAGGATATACTCAAGAGCAGTCGCGACGAGGCCATAAGGCTTAATAGCGCCACTATCACTCCTGAGCACCTTTTGCTGGGCATACTGAAGGAGCAGAATAGCTACGCTTACTCGATAATCGCGAAAATGGGGGTGCCAACCGACAAACTCACTGCATACCTTGAGGCAGAACTGATTGACGACGAAAATGACGACGCCGTTATCGACGGCTCGTCGGACATCGTTGCAAGCCCCGAGGTGTCGGAAGTGCTTTGCAAAACTCTTGCCGAGGCCAAGAAGCATCACGCCGAAGTGGCTGATTCGCAGCATCTGCTGCTTGCGCTCACCGCATCGACCGACAACTGTTATGCATCTAAAATTTTAGAAAGAATGGACGTAAACTATTTCAATATCGACGATTTTATCGAACACACCGACTTCAGCACCAACAGCGACGACAAAACAGTCGCTGACCCTAAGGATGGTGCCGACTTCGCCGACGACGATGAAGAAGACGACGATGAGCAATTGTCGCATTTCGACAATGGAGACAGTGCATCGAGCAGTTCAAGCAAGGCTTCTACAGCACGACGCACCACCACTTCTCGCCCCGACACTCCTGTGCTCGACAAGTATGGCAAGGACCTCACCAAAGAGGCTGAATCGGGTAAACTCGACCCGGTAATCGGTCGTGACCGCGAGATAGAGCGACTATCGCAGATTCTGAGCCGCCGCAAAAAGAACAATCCTGTGCTCATCGGCGAACCCGGTGTGGGCAAATCGGCGATTGTGGAGGGCCTCGCCATTCGCATCTGTCAGCGCAAGGTGGCTCGCATCCTGCAGAACAAGCACATCTATGCCCTCGATATGGCATCTGTGGTGGCTGGAACTAAATATCGCGGACAATTCGAAGAGCGAATCAAGGCTATTATCGACGAATTGGCTAAGAATCCCGATATAATCCTATTTATCGACGAGATTCACACCATTGTGGGTGCCGGCAACGCTTCGGGCTCGATGGACGCAGCCAACTTGCTCAAACCAGCTCTCGCCCGCGGCGAAATTCAGTGCATTGGAGCCACCACGCTCGACGAGTACCGCAAGAATATCGAGAAAGATGGCGCCCTCGAACGCCGCTTCCAGAAGATTATCGTAGAACCTACTTCTACCGAAGAGACTCTCGAAATACTTCGCAAAATAAAGGAAAAATACGAAGAACATCACGGTGTAACCTACACCGAAAAGGCTCTCGAAGCGTGCGTGTCGCTTACCGACCGCTACATTTCTGACCGTCAGTTCCCCGATAAGGCTATCGACGCCCTCGACGAAGCCGGTTCGCGCATCCACATCACTATGGATGAAGTGCCCAGCGAAATAGAGGATATAGAAGCTCAGATTCGCGAAGCGCAAAGCAATCAAGACAAAGCTGCAAGCGCACAAAACTTTGAAAGCGCTACTCGCTACCGCGACTTGAAGTATTCGCTTATCAACCGCCTCGAGGAAGCAAAGAAGAATTGGGAAAAAGAGATGGGCAAGCGTCGCGAAACCATCGACGAGCAAAGTGTGGCTGAAGTGGTGGCTATGATGACTGGCGTGCCTGTGCAGCGCATAGCTCAATCGGAAGGAATGCGCCTGCTCAACATGGATTCGGAAATCAAAAACCAAATCATAGGTCAAGACGAGGCTATCGACAAGATAGCTAAAGCCATTAAGCGCAATCGTGTGGGTCTGAAAGACCCTAATCGCCCTATCGGCTCCTTTATGTTCTTAGGTCCAACAGGTGTGGGCAAGACTCTGCTCGCCAAGCGATTGGCCGAATACCTCTTTAACTCGCCCGACGCCCTTATCCGTATCGATATGAGCGAATACATGGAGAAATTCAACGTGTCGCGCCTCGTCGGAGCGCCTCCAGGATATGTTGGCTACGAAGAAGGTGGTCAACTAACCGAGAAAGTTCGCCGCCGCCCTTATTCGGTGGTACTACTCGACGAAATCGAAAAGGCACACGCCGACGTGTTCAACATGTTGCTTCAAGTGCTCGACGAAGGATGCCTCACCGACAGCCTCGGCAGAAAAATCGACTTCAAGAACACCATTATCATCATGACCTCGAACATAGGTTCGCGCGAACTTAAGGACTTCGGTGCCGGCGTAGGCTTCAACACAGCCATCACCAAAGAACGCAGCGAATCGGTGGTACGCAAGGCGCTCAACAAGAAATTCTCGCCTGAGTTCCTAAACCGCGTTGACGATATCATTATGTTCAACTCGCTATCGAAGGACAACATCATGAGCATCATCGACATAGAACTCGCAAAATTCGATAAGCGAGTGGCTGAATTGGGTTATAAACTCGAAATCACCACCGAGGCGAAGCGATTTGTTGCCGACAAGGGCTACGACAGCCAATATGGCGCCCGTCCACTCAACCGAGCCATACAGACCTACATCGAGGACCCTCTATCGGAACTCATGCTTCAAGGCGACGCCAAGCCGGGCAACACTCTGGTTATCGACGTTAGCGGAGACGAGATAAAGGCTTCACTCAAAGAATGAATTAATAACTACTGTCGCCACAGCGCGAGTGCTATCCGCTCACACGCAGTGGCGGCAAATGACAAAATAATTAAAACAATTAAATCATGTCAAAAGGAACTATTGGGGTAACTACCGACAACATTTTCCCCGTAATCAAAAAGTTTTTGTACAGCGATCACGAAATTTTCCTTCGTGAATTGATTTCAAATGCCGTAGATGCTACTCAGAAGCTCAAAACTCTCTCATCTATAGGCGAATATAAAGGCGAACTTGGTGACTTGAAGGTAACCGTAACCATCGACAAGGAAGCAGGCACGCTCACAGTTAGCGATATGGGTATCGGCATGGATGCCGAAGATGTGGATAAATACATTAACCAAATCGCATTCTCGGGCGCAGAAGAATTCCTTGCTAAATACAAGGACAGCGCAAATGCCATCATCGGACACTTCGGACTTGGTTTCTACTCTGCCTTTATGGTGTCGAAGAAGGTTGAAATCCACTCGCTTTCTTATAAGGAAGGCGCCAAGGCAGTGCTCTGGACCTGCGACGGTTCGCCTGAATTTGAAATGACAGAAACCGACAAGGCTACTCGAGGCACCGACATTGTGCTTTACCTCGACGACGATGCAAAGGAATTCCTCGAAAAGTCGCGCATCGACGATCTTTTGAAGAAGTATTGCCGCTTCTTGCCTGTGCCTATCGTTTCGGGCAAAGAGCAGGAATGGAAGGACGGCAAGTATGTAGATACCGACCGCGACAACGTAATCAACAATGTTGAGCCTATCTGGTCGAAGAAGCCAAGCGAACTCAAGGACGAGGACTACATCAACTTCTACCACGCTATTCAGCCAGGTCAGGAAGACCCTCTATTCTGGATTCACCTGAATGTTGACTATCCTTTCACACTTACCGGCGTTCTTTATTTCCCAAAAATCAAGAACAACCTCGACATTCGCAAGGACCGCATTCAGCTCTATTGCAACC
>CALZAF010000124.1 GCA_945612775.1 uncultured bacterium
ACCGTCACATCACTGCCGAAGGCGAAGAACTGCTCAAACGATTCCTCGAGGAAAACGGCTTGACATACAACAACGAGACGCTCACCAAGATTGTGGGCAACCTCGAACTGCGCAATAGCAACGAACTCTGCTTCATGGTGGGCAACAACGAACTCGCCCTCAACGACCAAATCCTGAAATACGCCAAGAAGAGCAATAGCGGCATTTTCTCTAAAATCTTCCGCATCGGATCGAAGCAGAAGGAGGAAAACAACGTCATAAAATTCGAAGGCAAAATCGACCAAAAGGTTGTGTATCAGCTCACCAACAACAACGGCGTGCGCAATTACACCACAGCCGACTGCTGCCACCCTATCCCTGGCGACGACGTAGTGGGATTTGTGAACCAAAACAGCATCGTAGAGGTGCACAAGCTCACTTGCCCCGAAATGATGCGTCTCAAGAGCAGCTACGGCGGACGCCTGCTCCAAACCAAGTGGGAGGACTATTCTACCAAGTTCTTGGCGTCGGTAGAAGTGGGCGGAATCGACCGAATGGGCATCCTGCAGGAGATAGTTTACCTCATCTCCACCACACTTGCCATCAACCTTCGCCGACTCAATATTGCCGCCAACGATGGCGTATTTAAGTGCGAACTCGATGTGCTCGTGAGCGATACCAAGGTGGTGGACCAACTTTGCCGCCGTATGCGCCAAGTGCAAGGCGTTAAGACGGCTATCCGCCTGAACAAATAACGCTCTCACCGATGCCTGCATCGGCTTTAACTCTATGGTTTAAGAAATAGTCTAATTAATTGATTATACGGCGTATGCAGAAAATCAATTTCAAAATATCTAAAACTACCGCAATGCAAGTGATACTATTGCTATGTGCCATAGCCATAGTGTCGCTATTCTTGCCTAAAGAGCACAAATTTCACTTCTCCTATCAGGTAGATAAGCCTTGGGAGTACTCGCTGCTCACCGCTCCTTTCGACATTCCTATCGAACTCGACACAGCAACCGCCTCGGCATTGCGCGACAGCATCGTGCGCAACTTCGTGAACGTGTATCGCGTAGATCGCACCGTGTCGTCGAAGCAACTTCAAGCCTTTGCTTCGAAGCGAAATTCGGGCGTTGGCACCAGCGCCGAACGCCTGTTCTTCATCGAACGCCTCAGCGAAGTATATAAGCAAGGAATCGTGGACAATGAGACCTACACGCGCATCAAAAACGGCCAAATGCCATATGTGCGCCAAGTGGGCGAAAACCACACCATCGAGAACACCTCGACCTCGCAATTCTTCTCGGTGCGTTCGGCTTACGAATACATCGATTCTATAGCTTCGAGCCGCAACTATCACAACTCGGCTTACGCCAACAATATCAATCGCTACCTCGAGCCTAATATCTTGGTTGACACGGAGCGATCGAAAGAGATTTTGCAACAGCAACTGCAGAAAGAACTTGCCCCTATAGGCATGATTCAGAAGGGCGAACGAATCATCGACCGCGGTAACGTGGTTACCCCTCAAGTGAAGTCGGCGCTCGACTATCTCAGGGAAGAATATGTGGCAAAAAACCTCAACTCGGCAGAGAGCAAATACATCACAATGAGCAAGGTGATAATCATCGCCATCCTCTTCATTATGCTCTACATCTACCTCGCAGTGTTCCGCCACAGCATATTCTACGACATACGCAAACTATTGTTTGTGATGTCGCTACTGATATGCTTCACATCTATCTTCTTCATCGGCGTTAGCCTCGACCCGGTTAAGGCAAGCTATATCATGCCATTTGCCCTCGTGCCGATAGTGATGGCCACATTCTTCGACTCGGGCACCGCCGTGGTGGTTCACATAGTGGAAGTGATGATAGCATCTATCGTGTCGTCTTACTCCACCGACCTTGTGCTGATGCAAGTGGTGGTGGGCATCATAGCCATAGCTTCGCTGCAAGAGATGTCGAGACGATCACAGTTGGCGCGTTGCGCTATGCTGGTGATGATTAGCTATAGCATCTGCTATCTTGCCTTCTTCTTGATGGAAAAAGGCACGCTCCAGGGCGTTAGCAAGTATGTGTTTGCCTACTTCCTCATCAACGCTATCTTCCTATCGTTCTCCAACTTGCTTATCTACGTACTCGAAAAGCTATTCGGATTCACATCGTCGCTTACGCTCGTCGAACTCACCGACCTCAATCAGCCTTTGCTCCGACAGCTATCCGAATCGTGCCCAGGCACATTCCAGCACGTTATGCAGGTGTCGAATATCGCATCTGAAGCCGCTCACCGCATAGGCGCCAATGTGCAACTGGTGCGCGTGGGTGCTATCTATCACGATATAGGCAAAATCAAGAGCCCGAACTTCTTCACAGAGAATCAGCGAGGCATCAATCCTCACTCCCTACTCTCTCCCGAGCAGAGTGCATCGATTGTGATTCGCCACGTGACCGATGGCATGGAACTCGCCGACAAGGCTAAATTGCCTCAAGCCATCAAGGACTTTATTCTTCAGCACCATGGCCGCGGCATCACACGCTACTTCTACGCCCAAGCCTGCATGAAGGCCGACGGCAAACCTGTGGACGAAGAACCATACACCTATCCAGGTCCTAACCCACAGACCCGCGAAACTGCCATAGTGATGATGGCAGATGCCACCGAAGCTGCCGCCAAGAGCCTCACCGACCACTCTCACGAAGCCATAGTTTCGCTCGTGAGCAAGATTATCGACTCGCAAGTGGCAAGCGGTCTGCTCAAGGATGCGCCTATCAGCTTCCGCGATGTGGAAATTATCAAGAGCACATTTATCGAACGCCTCGACTCGCTCTACCACACTCGCATAAAATATCCCGACCAGATAACGCCGAAAAAGCCCGACCCGGCGCCTGCCCCCGAAGCCGCAAAAGACGGTGGCGTAGCCGATGAGGCGAAAGGCAATGCCGAAGCTCCCAAAAGCGCTGACGGCAAGAAACCCGGCGACGAACAGAAAGCATAAACTCCGATCTATCGCTTGGCACACTAACATCTGCGCCAAGCGATAGCTGTTTTTGCGCCCCATCCATCAGCGCCAATCACCATCTTTCGATAAAATTTCGCTCCGCTGCCTATGCAGCACACATTGGCTCATTTGGCTCACTTCAGCCGCAGCGAAAATCTTAATTATATATAAATTTCTAAAATATAGTTTTGCATTTTTCGTTATTAGATAAAACATCATTTTCACCCATGACATTAACTTATTTCACACTACTATTGATATTGGGTATCGCCCTGCTTGCAGCGTCGGCGTTGCTCACCTTTAAACCCAAACTCCCGGCTGCACTATTTGCCTACTGCGGCATGCTGTCGCTGCACTTCGGCGGACACATATATTTGACCAGCAACGCATTAGCCACTTGGTCGATAGCCACCCTCATAGTGGCTTGGCTATTTATGATGCAGCCCAAAGGCGAGCCAGAATCATCGCTTTTGGCAAATATTTACGTCGGACTCGGCAGTTTGGCAGGACTCTTGGTGGGCTTAGCCATCGACCCACGATTTATGCTCCTGTGCCTATGTTTAGGCGCAATTTTTGGCTTCGCAGCCTACTGCAAAACTCCCGCCGGGCGTTGGCTCAAATTTCCTACTCTCACATTTATTCAGTATTTTTGCAATAAGTGTTTGCCCATAGTCATCACTTTTGCCATGATAGGCATCTCCATCGAAGGTTTTCTGGTGAAATGATGCCGTCAAAACTAAGCACTCTCCCATCGGCATCGACTATGAGCCAACTGCACTATTAATATTTGTTTTCACGAAAACCCATATTGCACCTTTTTAGAGATAATGAGAAAGTTTATTTTCACCATATTAGCCGCAATAATCACACTGATGGCACTGCCCTCGCTGGCACAAAAACTCGAAGTGAAGCCAGTGGATTTCGATGCGATTAAAGCTGCTACCCAAGACTCGAAATCGAAGTTTTTCTTCCCAAAGCTGATGAAGGCATTCGAGAGCAACGACACCACAATGACCTTCGAGGAATATCGCTACCTCTACTATGGTTATGTGTTTCAGGAGGACTACAACCCCTTCCGCGAGTCGCAGTATGCCGACATGATTGAGTCGCTCTACTACAACAAAGAATTCACCCGCAGCGAGTGCGACACCATCGAGAAATATGCCGAACTCTCGCTCGACGACAATATCTTCGACCTTCAGCAGATGGAATATTTCATATTCGCGCTCAAGGAGAAGAAGAAATTTGCGCGTGCTGCCATTAGGCAATATCGCCTCAACCACATCATCGCCACCATACTATCAAGCGGCAACGGCACTGCCGAAAACCCATGGGTGGTAACCTCGGTATCGCACGAATACTATATCCTCAACAAACTCGGCTACGTGGCTACCGAGCATCGCACGCTCCCCGGCTGCATCGACTTTATCGCAGTCAATCCCAAGAACGATAAGTCGCCCGAGGGCTTCTATTTCGACGCATCGAAAATTCTCGAAGTGGCAAGCGTGAAGTTTGCCGAATAATGATTTTGCACTATGACTATCGACGACATTCGTAATATTAAAATCGAAGATTTCAACTATCCTCTCCCCGACGAACGAATAGCGAAGCACCCTCTCGAACAGCGCGAGCAGTGCAAACTCTTGCTATATAGCAATAGCGAAATCAGCGAACACCGATTCGCCGATGTGCCGAGCCTTCTGCCCGAGCACAGCATGCTTGTGTATAACAACACCCGCGTAATCAATGCCCGCCTGCGTTTCCAGAAGGCTGGCGGCGGCGCAACAATCGAGATTTTCTGCCTCGAACCCGTAGCTCCACGCGACTATGCCCAGATATTCCAGACCACCGAATCGTGCACCTGGCTCTGCTTTGTGGGCAACAGCAAGCGCTGGAAAGCCGGCTCACTGCAGCACACAGTGGCAATAGATGGATGCGAAGTGGTGCTTAGCGCAACGCGCGGCGAACGACGCGGCAATGCATTCGAAATAACTTTCACTTGGAATAATGCCGACGTCACATTCGCCTCAATTCTCGATGCAATGGGCGAAATTCCCATTCCGCCCTACCTCAACCGCAGCACCGAGCCAAGCGACCTTACCGATTATCAGACCGTATATTCGCACATCGAGGGCAGCGTAGCTGCTCCTACTGCCGGACTGCATTTCACCGATGGCGTGCTCGCCGAGTGCGACCGCCGCGGCATCATGCGCCGCGAACTCACCCTGCATGTGGGCGCTGGCACATTCCAACCGGTGAAAAGCGAAACCATAGGCGGCCACGACATGCACACCGAGTTTATCTCCGTTACTCGCCAACTCCTTGAGGACCTCAAAAACGCCACAGCGCCAATCATCGCCGTGGGCACCACCAGCGTGCGCACTCTCGAGAGCCTGTATTACATAGGTCTTACCTTGCACCGCAATCCCGATGCTTCGGAACAAGACCTCTGCGTGGGTCAGTGGACGCCCTACACTGAAGGCAGCCCCATCAGCACCACCGAGGCGCTTCAAGCCATCATTTCATACCTCGACCGCATCGGATCGGACACATATATCGGATCTACTCAAATCATGATTGCTCCATCCTTTGAATTTCACGTAATCAGCGGCATGATTACCAATTTTCACCAACCGCAATCCACCTTGCTGCTACTCGTGTCGGCATTCGTAGACGACGGAAATTGGCGACGAATCTACGACTTCGCGCTCGACCACGATTTCCGCTTCCTCAGCTACGGCGACGGTTCTCTGCTTTTGCGATAATGCCCAAGAGGCACCACTTACAAGGCTAACAACTATGAAACTCTCACTCAACCACATAATAGCCCTGCTGATATGCTGCACCGTATGGTTCACATCGTGCGGACACCGGTCAACTGCGCCCATCGCTCAGCCTGCTCAAGCTGAAGCAAGCATTGCTACATTCAATATGCGTTGCGATGTGCCCGAGGACGACAGCAGCAACAATTGGGCACATCGACGCCACCGCATAGCGCACTACATCGACAGTCTCGCCATCGATGTGGTGGCTTCGCAAGAACTCACAGGTCATCAGGATAGCACACTACTATGCCTCCTCCCCCACTACAGCGAAGTTCGAGCAGGCGACGACGGAGTAAATGCAATATTCTATCGCCACACGAGCATCGAGGTCGTGGCACAAGGATGCTTTTCACTATCGGAATGTCCCGATAGCATAATGAAAAAAGGTTGGGATGCCGCTTATCCACGGCGCGCCGTTTGGGCTGTGATGCGCCATCTCTCCACTGGTAAGCAATTTGCGATAATCAACACTCACCTCGACCACATAGGCGCCATAAGCCGCAGCGAAGGCGCTAAACTAATAGCACAACGCATGTCGGCAATAGCCCACGGCCTCCCCACAGTGGTAACGGGCGACTTCAATGCCGAAGCCGATAGCGAAGCTTATGCCATTCTCACCTCCAACCGCCTCTGCGATGCTCAGAAAACTGCTCAAACATCATCCGGGGCCACATTCACCTGGCACAACTATGGCAGACTTGATGCTTCGCAACGCACCATCATCGATTTTGTGCTCATAAGCCCCGACATCACCGCCAAGCACTGCCACATACCTCATCCACAAGCAGGAGCAATGCTCAGCGACCATTCACCACTCATCGCCACGCTTATATTTTGAAAATTCCCTCCTTTCTGCAGCCAATAAGATAGTTTCTCGCAGTCGCTGCGATAGTTTCCCCGGTTACCAAGATAGTTTCTCGGCGGCCATTAAGATGTATTCTCGATGGCCATTAAGATGGTTTCTATCAGCCTAAAATCCGAGTCGGACTCTGATTCTGAGAATTTTGGCAATGATTTAGGCAACCATATTGTTGCTATCCGATATATAGTCTGGCGCAATCGCATATATTTTTGCCACATTGAGCCATATTATAACTCTATATCTTGGCGCAATCGCACATTTTTTGCCACATTGCGCCATATTATAACTCTATATCTTGGCGCAATC
>CALZAF010000125.1 GCA_945612775.1 uncultured bacterium
AAAAATTAACCGCTGAGCGTCAGCGAAGCAGCATAACCGCGAGCGTTAGCGAAGCCTACTAATCCACGAACGAGATTCCTCCAATGTCAGCGAGGCGTTTTTTTAGAGGTTCCGCTTTGTCAGCATTCAGTTGCACTGTGATGGTGCAGCAGTTGTCGAAATCCTGGCTCACAATCTTCAAGTCCTCCGATTTAAGCACCTTCATCACATCGTTCATGCCAAGATAAGGGAATGTAAAAGTCACATTGGCCTGCTCGTGACACTCTATGATTTCACCGGCGCGAATAGCCTCGGCGGCGGCCTCACGATATGCCACTATCAATCCCGAAGTGCCAAGTTTGATGCCCCCGAAATAGCGAATCACCACAATCACAATGTTGGTAAGTTCGAACGAATTGATTTGCCCAAGGATGGGCTTGCCGGCAGTTCCCGAAGGCTCGCCATTGTCGTTAGAGAGAAATTCGCTTCGGTCGGTGCCTATCATATAAGCCCAACACACATGGCGGGCGTCGTGATACTGATTTTGATACTGCTTAATCACGGCTTTAGCCTCGTCGGCACTCTGCACAGGCACAGCGTAGGAAATGAATTTGCTCATTTTCTCTTTGTATAAGCCCTGTGAAGTGGCTTTGATAGTTCGGAAGAAGTCGCTCATAGTGCTGTGTGGGGTGGATTGTGGGTTATTTGAGTGCAAAGTTAGTCTTGAAATGTGGTTATTGCAAATAAAATGCCATTTTAGCCAGCAATAAGACGATAAATGAAAACAAAAAATTGTGGGCGTAAAATTCTTTTTGCTTTGAGAAATTATATAATTTTGCACTGCAAAATGCTAAAGAATTAACGCGATTATTAACTTAAAAACATAGAAATAGATTATGGCACAATGGTTTGAATGTAAAATCAAGATTGATAAGACCACAGCCGACGGCTTGATTAAGACCACTACTGAGAACTATTTGGTAGATGCATTGTCGTTTACCGAAGCAGAAGCACGCATAACTGAAGAGATGCGCCCTTATATTTCGGGCGAGTTCAAGGTTGACTCGGTGAAGCGAGTTCGCGTGAGCGAGATGTTCTTCGATGAGACAGGCGACCGCTGGTATAAGGCAAAGGTCAATTTTGTGACGCTCGACGAAAAGAAGGGCGTGGAAAAGCGCACAGCAAGTTATATGTACGTACAAGCAACGGAGTTCTCGAAGGCACTTCAGAACCTTATGGAGGGCATGAAGGGCACAATGAGCGACTTCGAGGTGGCTGCAATCAGCGAAACCAACCTGCTCGACGTATTCAAGGAAGACCTTACCGGTCCGGAATCGGGCGCGCAAGCATAAAATAACGTATGACAATGAGCGTAGCATCAGAAATAATTAGGTTTACCGACGAATTGCCGGCAAATGTTCGCTTGGTGGCTGTGTCGAAGTTCCATCCTGTGAGTAAGTTGATGGAAGCCTATTCGGCAGGTCAGCGCATCTTCGGCGAGAGCAGAGTGCAAGAGTTGGTGCAGAAGGCGCAAGAAATGCCCTCTGATGTGCAATGGCACTTTATAGGCCATCTGCAGACCAACAAGGTGCGCGCACTGTTGCCTTATGTGAAACTTATCCACAGCGTTGACTCCGAGCGACTGCTCGACTGCATCGACAAGGAGGCTGCACGCATAGGTCGCACCGTGGATGTGCTGCTGCAGCTGCATGTGGCGCAAGAAGAAGCAAAATTCGGCTTTACCATCGATGAGATAGCCGAATTGGCAAATAGCGGCAAACTCACCGCCATGAAGAACGTGAGAGTGGTGGGTGTGATGGCTATGGCAACCAATACCGACGATGATGCCGAGATTCGCCACGAGTTTGCCGAGGCTCACCACGTGTTCTATAAGTTGAAGGACGGGTGCTTCTTTGGCAACGACGACTTCTGTGAGATAAGCATGGGCATGAGCGATGACTATCGCTTGGCTATAGCCGAAGGTTCTACATTGGTGCGCATAGGCACCACCATTTTCGGCGAAAGAGAATACTGAAAATTCCGCCCGCGGGCGGTGCAACGATAGACGAGCGCAATGTGGGCAGAAATGAGCCTCGCATTGCGCTCGTTGGCGTGTTTGTTGAAGGCCATAAAGTGCGATTTGAGACGAAAATGAGGCGAAAAATGCTTGTGCGCTTTGTCTTTTTTTAGAATTGTGTGCGTAATTCGAAAAAAAAGATTAACTTTACACAAAATTGCGAGATTAGTGCATAACGACAGCAAGTATATAGGATTGTGCTATTCTTAATACGAAACGGAAATAACTAACTAAATATCAATAAACTAACAAACAAATAACATGAGTAACAAAACGAAACAATGGGGCGCTATCGCGGTGATGATTGCCCTCTTTGCTATGATTGCCTTTGTGACCAACTTGTGTTCACCAATGGCAGTTATCGTGAAAAACCAGTTTGGCGCAAGCAACTTTGCAGCCCAAGTGGGTAACTATGGTAACTTTATGGCATACTTGTTGATGGGTGTTCCATCGGGTATGTTGATTAAGAAAATCGGCTACAAGAAGACCGCACTTTTGGCCCTTATCGTGGGTATCGTGGGTATCTTGGTACAATGGTTGAGTGGCTCGATGGGCTTCGTGGTTTACCTAATCGGAGCATTTATTTCGGGTTTCTGTATGTGTATGCTCAACACCGTGGTAAATCCTATGCTTAACCTCCTCGGTGGTGGTGGTAACACTGGTAACCAGCTTATCCAAATCGGCGGTGTGTTCAACTCTACAGCAGCCGTTGCTGTTTACATCATCATGGGTGCTCTTATCGGCGATGCTGCAAAGGCACAAATCTCTGACGCTACTCCAGCGCTTATGATTGCCCTTGCTATCTTCGTTGTAGCATTCATCGTAATCCTTTTCACTAAGATTGAAGAACCTCAGAAGATCGAAGAAGAAAAGAGCGTATCGGCTGAAAAGCCTAAACACTCGGCATTCTCGTTCCGCCACTTCAAGCTTGGTATCATTGCTATCGCATTCTATGGCGCAGTAGAAGTAGGTCCTCCAACCTATATCCTTCAATACCTTACTGCAGCAACTAATGCCGAAGTGCCTGGTTTGGCTATGGATGCTGGCTATTGCGGTACCCTCGGTGCTATCTACTTCTTGCTTATGCTCGTAGGCCGTTTCGTAGGTGGCGTTGTAGGTGGTAAGATTTCTACAAAGGCTATGATTTCATCGGTTAGCGGTGTGGCTGTAGTGCTGTTGGGTCTTGGCATCTTCTTGCCAACCGACATCACAGTAAGCATCCCTGGCGTTGACTACACAGCATTGTCGCTCGTTTGGGGTAACGTGCCAGTAGGCATCTTGATGTTCTTGCTCGTAGGTCTTTGCGCATCAGTAATGTGGGGCGGTATCTTCAACCTTGCAACTGAAGGTCTTGGTAAGTACACAGCCGTTGCATCGGGCGTATTTATGACTATGGTTTGCGGTTTCGCTATCATGGTAGGTATCCAAGGTCTTGTGGCTGACTTGACTCACAGCTACTTGTTGAGCTTCTTGGTTCCATTGGCATGCGCTGCTTACATCCTTTACTTCGCACTCATCGGTTCGAAGAACGTCAATACCGACATTCCAGTGGAATAATCCATGGCGGATTGATTCTTTTCTGAATAATTTTTGCATCGGCAACCCAGTTGAGACTCGGTTGCCGATGCTTTTTTACTTAACTTGAAAATAATTAGGAATATATTGCACGAGATAGGATATTAATTAGTATATTTGTAAGTAATTTTGACATACTATAGGAAATCATACTCAAAATTAAAATATGGCAATAAGTGTATATGAAAAAGCAGCCGATAACATAAGAATTTTGGCTGCTTCGATGGTAGAAAAGGCAAAGTCAGGACACCCAGGAGGTGCAATGGGCGGTGCCGATTTTGTGAATGTGCTTTATTCAAAGTATTTGGTAACCGACCCAGCCGATCCGAAATGGATTGCACGCGACCGCTTCTTCCTTGACCCTGGCCACATGTCGCCAATGCTATATGGCGTGTTGGCCCTAACGGGAAAGTATTCAATCGACGATTTGAAGCAGTTCCGCCAGTGGGGTAGCGTCACTCCAGGTCACCCAGAAGTTGACCCGATGCGCGGCGTGGAGAACTCCTCAGGACCACTCGGACAAGGCCATGCAATGGCAGTGGGTGCAGCAATAGCAGAACGCTTTATCGTGGCTCGATTCGGCGAAGTATGGGCGCATAAGACCTATGCATTCATCTCCGATGGCGGCATACAAGAGGAAATATCGCAGGGCGCAGCCCGCATAGCAGGCTATCTGGGCTTGAGCAACCTGATTATGTTCTACGACAGCAACGATGTGCAGCTCTCTACGGACTGCAAGGATGTGTCGGATGAAGACACTGCCGCTAAGTATCGCGCTTGGCACTGGAATGTGCTCGAGGTGGATGGTACAAGTGCAGAAGAGCTCTCGAAGGCTCTTGAGGCAGCAATAGCAGAGCAGAAGCGCCCATCGATAATCATAGGAAAGACCATTATGGGCAAGGGATGCGTTACAGCCGACGGCGAAAGCTTCGAAGGCAAATGCAGCACCCACGGCCAGCCGTTGAGCGCATCGGGCGCATCGTTCGAGAAGACTATCGAAAACCTGGGCGGCGATGTAAACGACCCGTGGAAGATATTCCCCGAAGTGGCTGAACTCTATGCAAAGCGCGAAGCTGAACTGAAGGCTATCGCAGCCGAGCGAAAGGCGGCTCAAGAAGCTTGGAAGCAAGCCAATCCGGAGTTGGCAGCAAAACTACAAGACTATATCGACGGCAAGATTCCTGAAATCGACTACGCTTCGATAGCGCATAAGCCAAATATCGCCACTCGTGCAGCTTCGGCCGATGTGTTGGCAGTACTTGGCGAAAAAGTGGGTAATATGATAGTATCGTCGGCCGACTTGGCAAATAGCGATAAGACCGATGCCTTCCTGAAGAAGACTGGCGCATTCAAGCCGGGCGACTTCAGCGGCGCATTCTTGCATGCTGGTGTGGCTGAATTGACCATGACCGCTATTATTAATGGTATAGCCCTCCACGGAGGCTTGATTGGCGCTTGCGCCACATTCTTCGTGTTCAGCGACTATATGAAGCCTGCAATGCGTATGTCGGCGCTGATGCAGCTGCCTGTGAAGTTTGTGTGGTCACACGACGCCTTCCGCGTGGGAGAAGACGGCCCAACCCATCAGCCGATTGAGCATGAAGCACAAGTGCGCCTGCTCGAAGAACTGAAGAATCACGCCGGCCGCAACAGTATGCTTGTGCTTCGCCCAGCCGATGCCGCCGAAACCACCGTGGCTTGGAAGATGGCGATGGAAAACGTGCATACACCTACCGCACTGGTGCTGTCGCGACAGAACGTCACCGACCTGCCATCGGAGTCAGGCAACCGATTCGCTGATGCTATGGGCGCCTTAAAGGGCGGTTATGTGGTGGCTAAGGAAGAAAACCCCGACGTGGTATTGGTGGGCAACGGATCGGAAGTCTCGACCCTCGTGGCAGCCAACGAACTGCTAAAGGCAAAGGGCGTGAAGGCTCAAATCGTGTCGATACCATCTATTGGCTTGTTCTTAAACCAAGATTGCGACTATCGCGAATCCGTAATCCCGAGCGATAAGCCTGTGTTTGGCTTGACAGCAGGTCTGCCATCTACATTATATAGAGTAGTAGGTGCGAATGGCACCGTATTCGGTCTGGATCATTTCGGTGAGTCGGCACCATATAAAGTGCTCGACGACAAGTTTGGATTCACAGCCGAAAAAGTGTCGATGGAGATTGAAAAATTCTTGGAAAACTATTCTAAAAGGAAGTAATTTTGCCGTTTTTGTGCTTATTTTGTCAAATAATAGCACAAATAGCCTTAATTTTTCGAGAATATATATTAAATTTGCATAGCATTTTGTAGAAATTATATAATCGATAGATAAATTAAACAAAAATTATGAAAAAGATTGCTTTAATTGTAGCTCTATGCTCAATGATTGTTCCTTCTTTGAAAGCACAAGAAGTAACTTATGTGGAAGACCCAGCTCAAGGCTATCTTCTAAACAGATTCAAGGACAACTGGTTTATCCAGGCTGAAGGCGGCGCAGGTATCCTTCTTGGTCCTAACGACTCTAAGATTGACAAGTTCGGCGATCGTCTTGGCTATTCATTCCAATTGTCAGTAGGTAAGTGGTTCTCACCAATCATCGGTGCAAGAATCGGTGCTGATGCATATCTTGCTAAGGGTGCTGCTCTTGGTTATGGCAATGACCTCGGTCTTCGTCCAGATATGGATATTGCTAACAACGCAATTGCACAAAAGGTATGGAACTTCGGTCCTACAGGTGATGTATTGTTGAACCTTACTAACTGGTGGTGTGGCTACAAGCCAGGTCGCGTTTACAACGCTATCTTCTATGCTGGTGCTGCAGTAAACTTCGTTAGCACTAAGGATCTTAAGGAAGACAAGTGGTCGTTTGAAGACGGTGACTCTCACAACATCTCACTTCGTGTAGGTTTGTTGAACAAGTTCACTGTTTCTAAGCGCGTTGATATCCTTCTTGACATCCGTGGTGACCTCGTTCAAGAACACTACGATACTAACAACACTCGCAACGGTTACCTTACTGCTCTTGTAGGTATCGGTTACAACTTCGGCAAGACCGACTGGAACGCTCCTATCACAGCTGTATGCCCAACTTGGAAGTACACCGATGCTGAAGGTGATGCACTTGCTGCACGTTTGCAAGCTGCTGAAGCTAAGATTGCTGACCTCGAAAAGCAACTTCGCGACT
>CALZAF010000126.1 GCA_945612775.1 uncultured bacterium
CAATAGAATATCAGAATGACTACAAATGCAACTAAGGGCTACAGCCGCGCCTTCTGGGTGAGCAACACCGTGGAAATGTTTGAGCGTATGGCTTATTATGCCATTTTCATCGTTATTACGCTCTATCTGTCGAACACGCTGGGGTTTAACGACCTCGAGGCGAGCATGATTTCGGGACTCTTCTCGGGTGGACTTTATCTGCTCCCTATCTTCACGGGCGCCTACGCCGACAAGATTGGCTTCCGACGCGCTCTGATTATAGCCTTTTCGCTGCTCACTGTGGGATACCTTGGGCTCGCTATGCTGCCCACATTCTTGCAAAGCGCCGGACTGGTAGAATATGGCGAAGTGACTCACTTCACCGGTCTGCCCGACTCGTCGCTGCGCTGGATTATTGTGCCTATCATGATAGTGATAGTGGTGGGCGGATCTATCATCAAATCCACCATCTCGGCTTCGGTGGCTAAGGAGACCACAAGCGAAAACCGCGCCCGCGGCTACTCGATATTCTATATGCTCGTCAACGTCGGTTCTTTCACCGGAAAATCGATTATCGACCCGCTGCGCCACCTCATTGGCGAGCAGGCTTATATTGCCATCAACTATTTCTCGGCATTTATGACTCTGGCTGCGCTCTTGGCGGTGATTTTCCTTTATCGCTCGGTGCATACTGCCGGCGAGGGCAAGAGCATGCGCGACATCGGCGCCGGATTTGTGCGCGTATTCACCAACTGGCGATTGGTGGCACTCATTCTCATCGTAACCGGATTCTGGATTGTGCAGCAGCAACTCTATGCCACTATGCCTAAATATGTGATTCGCATGGCTGGCGAGGCTGCCCGTCCGGGATGGATAGCCAATGTGAATCCGCTCGTGGTGGTGTGCTGCGTGGGATTCGTCACCAGGCTCATGGCCAAGCGTTCTGCCATCACATCTATTACTATAGGTATGTTCCTGATTCCGCTTTCTGCCACACTGATGGCTTGCGGCAATCTGCTCGGCAGCGATGTGATTTCGGGCATGTCGAACATCACGCTGATGATGATAGTGGGAATCGTGTTCCAAGCACTTGCCGAGTGCTTCATCTCGCCACGCTATCTCGAATATTTCTCGCTGCAAGCGCCTAAGGGCGAGGAAGGGCTCTATCTGGGCTTTAGCCACCTCGATTCATTCCTGTCGTCGATATTCGGATTCGGCATTTCGGGCATTCTGCTCACTAAATATTGCCCCGACCCAGCACTCTTCGAAACTCGCGAGGCTTGGGAGGCTGCAAGCGTCAATGCGCACTACATCTGGTATTATTTTGCAGCCATCGGACTCATTTCGGCAGTTTCACTGCTCATCTTTGCACTCATCACTCGATATATCGACAAGAAGAAACGCCTTGCCGCCGAGTGATGCGCCCCTCACTAAGCTGAAATATGCTAACCTCGGCCGACTAACCGACCGAGGCACCTAAATATTATGAAAAAAAATTCGATTAAAACCGTTGGACGATGGTCGTCATGCTCATGGCACCGATTCAACCGCAAGGCCTATTCGGCATTCTGCAGTATAGGTCGCGAGGTGCGCATCGGAGTCTTGACCGTGGCTACTCTCAGCGTGGCAAGCGTGGCTGAAGCCGCCCCAGTGCGTGCTACAAGCCTCGAAGGCAGCAGCGACGAGGAGCAACTCGACTATCAACTCGACGAACTGGAGGTGACTGGTAGTCTCGCTCCACTGCAAGCCAATCAGGCGGCGCGAATTGTAGCCACCATTGGCCGTGAAGAAATTGCGCAGGCGGCTGCGCTTAGTGTTAACGATTTGCTGAAACTGGCACTCGGCGTTGATGTGCGCCAGCGAGGAGCCTTCGGCGTGCAGACCGACATCTGCATCGACGGCGGCACATTCGACCAAGTGACCATTCTGCTCAACGGCGTGAACATTGGTAACCCGCAGACGGGACACCTTTCTGCCGATTTCCCCGTCGCTATCGACGATATTGTGCGCATCGAGGTGCTTGAGGGAGCAGCCTCGCGCAGCGTGGGTGGCAGCAGTTTCAGCGGCGCTGTGAACATCGTAACCCGTCCCGACGCCCGTAGCCATGTGGCAGCCAATGCCGAGGGAGGGTCCTATGGCAGCTTCGGCGCTGGTGCTCGCGGCAATTTTACTATGCAAAATTCATCGCATCAACTCTCGCTCGGCTATCGACGCAGCGACGGCGGCACCGACAACAGTGCATTCAATAAGCAAAACGCTTTCTATCAGGGATTTTGCAACACCAGCGATGTAGATATCGATTGGCAACTCGGCTATTCGCGCCAAGATTATGGTGCCAACACCTTCTACTCGGCTGCCTATCCCAATCAGCATGAGCAGAATAGCCGCATCTTTGCTGCCGTGAAGGCCGAAACCAAGGGCCGCATTAAATTCCTTCCCGTAATCTACTGGAATCGCTCTACCGACCATTTCGAACTCATCGAGGGCTCCGACGTGGGCGAAAATTTCCACCGCAGCGACGTTTTTGGTGCTCGACTCAACACCAACTTCGTATGGGCGGCTGGTAAGACGGCTTTGGGCGCCGATGTGCGCAACGAGGGCATCCTATCGAGCAATTTGGGCCGTCCGCTCGAGGAATCGGAGTATGTGAAGGTGCCCGGCGAGGACGCTTTCTACACTCGCCGCGACAATCGCACCAATGTGAGCTACTTCGCCGAGCACAATGTGCTGCTGCGTCGCGTAACCATCTCGATGGGCGTGGTGGCTAACATGAACACGGCGCTCGACTCGCGATTCCGCTGGTATCCTGGAGTGGATGTGTCGTATCGACCCACTCAAAATTGGCTTTTCACTGCTTCGTGGAACAAGGCATTCCGTATGCCCACATTCACCGACCTCTATTACAAGAGTCCTACCACCGAAGGAAATATAGGATTAAAGCCGGAGCAGACGCAAAGCTATATGCTCGCTGCGAAATACCACACGGCGGCATTCAACGCCACTGTGCGCGGATTTATTCATCGCGGCAAAGATATGATCGACTGGGTGATGTATTCTGCCGACGACAAGTATCACGCCGCCAACTTCCGTCTCAACAACGTGGGCGTGGAGACGCTTGCCAATATCTCGTTCCCTCAAATATTTGGCAGCCAAAGCTTCTTGCAGACCCTCTCGCTGGGCTACACCTATATTCACCAGAAGCGTTTCGACGATGTGGCTGTGTTCAAGAGCAACTATGCGCTCGACTATCTGCGACACAAGTTCACCGCACGCCTCAGCCACCGCATCGTCAGCCACCTCTCCGCATCGTGGAATCTGCGTTGGCAGGACCGCTTAGGAGGATATCTGGAATATGTAGATGCCAAGCCCACCGGCAACCTCATCGACTATAAGCCTTATGCCGTGCTCGACCTGAAGGTGCAGTGGACTCGCCCATCCTATCAACTCTGGGCAAGCGTAAACAACCTCACCAACCACACCTATTACGATTTCGGCAATATCCCTCAACCGGGCATCTGGGTGATGGCTGGCGGCAGCATCCGCTTTAATCTGTGATTTTGATTTAACCGATTTATTATTAACACCAACGGCTGACTATGGCAAAGAGAGTATTTCGCCTATAGTCAGCCGTATTTTCAAGTATATGTTTCGCAGCGATTCGCGCTATTGCGCGAAGGTCAAGCCATCACAACTCGCATGTGAGCCTTAGGATAGCGTAGCACCAAGCAACTTGCCTCGGTGAGCACTATGGCATCGGTGTTGCGCTGACCCGACGCCTTGAGATCGAGAGCCTCGGTGCCAAATGGCAGGTGGCTATACTTCTGCAAGTATTCTGGGTCGATAATCATAGCGTCGTTCTCCATGCCGCACTCGTCGAAAATCTCCGAGAGGAGCACATAGAGCGTGCCAAACTTGCTGCGGAGCTCGCTGAAGTCGATGCCCCACTTCACCACGCTTTCGCCTGCATTCACCACCTTGCTGTAGGTGAGCTTATTGAGGCGGCCTATGAAGCCCGAACCGCCTATCAGCACCTTGCGCTTGCTGCCGGCATTGCCGGTAAACGCCTCGCGCATCATATCCACTATGGTTTCCTCGGTAAACGAGTCGGCGCTGTAGCCGAACTCCTTGCCGGCTTGACTCCAGATGCCACCGGTGAAGTACACGTTCTCGCGCTTTATCGGATCATATACTTTGCGCTTGGCACCGAAGAGGAAGCTCTTCTCCATGCCCAGGCGCATATCGTAGATAGCCGCCTCGCCCTGGTCGTTGAGAGTCCAGTCGATTTCCTTGTTTGCCATCTTGTGAAGCACCGACTGCTCCACTTGCGCCTTAAAGATTTGGCAATTCTGGCTGGCACGCTGTGGCAGAGCCTCAAACTGCGGAGTCTGCACATCGAGTTCGCTGGCGGCACGGCCCATGCGTATCAGCACTGTGCCTTCTTCAAATGGCGGAACGCAATTATCTACCGTACCCATGGTCTTGCCGTTCACTGCTATCACTGAGATGCCGCCTTCATCGCGCTTCGACACCACATATAGCACGAGGTCGCTTTTCGACTCCGTTTTGCCGTCGGCTTCATAGCCTTTCACACCCTGCATCAAGATGGTGTCGCTAACGTCGAAAATATCGTCGTTGTTGGTGTGAATTAGCACTTTAGGCTCTCCATCTTCGCCAAAACCGCTACTCGGTCCCGTATAAGCCTCCTTGGTGGTGGTAGAGGTGGGTTTGGTGTCAACATTATAGTAGTCAACCACCATGCTACCGCTGTGTTTTGCGCCAGCCAAGCGCGAGAGTTGGTCGATAGGCGTTGCCATAGGGCGAATGCGGGTAATCTGCTTATCGATTTCGCTGAGCAGATAGTCGCTGCCACTCTGGTGTACCACATCGGTGGTTACCGGTCCGTTCACCACGTGTTCGCCACCCTCTATTCCTGCCACAAGGGCAAAAGCCAGCGAGGCTGCTCCTTCGGCTGATGCCCAATCGATGAGCATAGCCAATATCACCACGGCTGATGCCAATACAGCCAACTCGGTCTTGTGGGCTTGCGCCCATCGCGTAATTGCTTGAATGATGTTTTTCATGATTCTTTTAAGTTGATAATTAAGTTAATGCGTAAGATAAATGGTTAATAAAGTCAATGGATAATCGCCATCTGAGTGTTATGTTGCTGCAGCGGCGCTGGGGAAGTCATTCCAGGTCCCAAATGCTGCGTCGGGCAAATCGGGGAGTCACGCTGTGGCGCTGGGCTATGCTCTCGGCATCGCTATCGAAGCGGTGCAGGGTGGCTATCTTCTCGTTTTTGCCTCTCAGATAGCCCTCGCCGTCGGCGGCGCTCACATCTCGGTCATGATTGATTCCGGCAAGCAGCATGGCTATGGCATCTGCGCTCACCTCGCCTCGGCAGATGCTTTGGCACAAGTCTTTGATCTGCGCCACCACATCGGCATCAAGCATTTGAGCCGTTGCCGCATCATCGATGGCAAGTTCGGCAAGTAGCCATGCGTCGCTCGCCGCATCGGCTGGTTGTTGCATTGGTGTGTTTTCGTCGTTCATAGTGTTATACTGTTTTGTTGTTGTGTGTTCACATTCTTACGAAGCCTCGGTGTGTAATTCACGATGCAAAGATGGCACATTTCTGCGCCGCAAATATTATCAAAAAATCCCAACGCCGCAATTCTTTTTGCCGCGCTGGGATTTTTCTTATTATTATCTGCATTCTGGATAGTGCTTTCAATCCACCCACGAACTTACTGGCTTGTCTCGCCTTTTGAATTTTCCGTCTTTACGCACATACCATATCACATTGCCCGTACTACTGCTCGTTCTACGCTTAACCGCTATCAGATTCGGAGCAACGGAAATCTCTTCGATTAGTGGGAACGACTCAAACCAAATGTGACCTTCTTGCCGCCTTACTCCACGCCCCACCGATAGGTAGTCGCGCAGTTTAGTTTCATTACCGGCATTTACAGGCAGAATCTCGCCCTTATACAACACACCACCCACATATTTCGATAATGTCAGTTTCACAAAGTAGGTCATACATAATGCGCCACGCGGAATAGCCGGCGTTATGCTTTGCGTTTTAAATCTTCCTGATTCCTCAAATGTATGGTCATAAAACGTGCTCGTTGTATCAGCATTATTGGCATACTTATACACCGTTATCACCTCAGGGAACACCCTGAATTTAGGCCTCGTCTTGTTCTCGCGCTCAAACGCAGCATATTCTTGCTTCACCACTTCTGCCAAAATTCTATCATCTACCGCATTTTTCGAGCATACATTATCGGAATAGGCTTTCCATTCCGCAAAAAACTCTTCTAACCTATCGGAGGTCAAAGTGCGATAATGCTTCAAAAATGGCTGCCCATTACAAGCCAGAGATACCGCAAAAAACAGCACTAAAAATATCGATTTATTCTGCATGTTCAAACTCCTTTCTGCCAAAGATTTCTCAACGCTACAAATATATGCATTTTCCCCGATTTCGCCACACTTCGGGAATCCAAAAATCATCCACTTTCAAGCAAAACCACCGCCGCAGCACTGCTTTGGTAACCTCTGGATTTAAATATGGGAGAAACGATCTTCATTCTGCGATTAAACATAGTCACTTGTGAGTAACTAAGTCAACGCCTGTTTGTATTTTTGATTACGGCTATTAGGCTTGTCGGGATTAGTCATCACCAAGAATCCGCCCTCTATAAGGGGGTCAATATAGCGATGTTTCACATTATATCTATGTTTGAGCCCAAGATGTTCCATAATTTCAATCATACTCCGAGGTGTATCACAAAAATCAATTATATCATTAAGTG